>DATAFJ010000168.1:0-21625 GCA_036257535.1 Vicinamibacterales bacterium
TGAGCACGGCGCCCGAGATGCCAAACAGCAGCGCGAGATAGAGCGCCACGACGCACGCATCGCCGAAGCCGGTGACGAGCTGCGGCAGCCTGGCGGCTATCCCGACCGCGGCCGCGGGCCCGAGCAGGATGGCGGCGAGCACGCCGACGCGCACGCTCGCGGCGGCTGCAATCCGCGCCGCGGATCGCTCTTGGCGCGCAGGGGCCAATACGAACCGATCGACACCGGTCCCCAGGTAGCCGAGATCCTTCAGCTTCTGCCGCAGATCGTCGACGGGAAGGGGAGCCTGGGCCACCTCTGGCAGATTAGCGCAGATTGGCCGCGAAGCACGCGGACCCGTTAGCCACGGATTGCGCGGACCAGATAGCAACGGATTACACCGATAACACGCAAGGCACTTTTTCGCCGCGGATAACGCGGAGGACGCGGAGAAGAGCCCCCGACGCCGCGCGTAGCGCGGCGCTGGCGAGTGGAGTACCACGGACGTGAGCGGCCACCCGTTTCAACGGCTCACGTCCGTGGTACTCCGCTCGCCAGCACTGGCCCGGCTTCGCCGGGCCGTCGGCGAGAGGCTCTTTTCCCCGCAATCCGTGTAACCGCGGCCGGTGATAGTCTCGGGAAATATCCGATGCCGCACCCGCGATTCACCCCGAAGACCCTGTCCTTCCTTCGAGCGTTGAAGCGCAACAACCGGCGCGAGTGGTTCCACGCGCGACGGGATCAGTACGAACAGCACGTCCGCGGGCCGATGATCGCCGTCGTCGCGCAGCTCGCCGAAGACTTCCGTCGCATCGCCCCCGAGCTGACCGCCGAGCCGAAGGTGTCGCTCTTTCGCCAGTGGCGCGACACCCGCTTCAGCGAGAACAAGGCGCCGCTCAAGACGAACATCGCGGCGATCTTTCCCCATCGCCGCCTGGGCCGCATGCAGGGCGCCGGGCTGTACTTCGAAGTGGCGCCCGACTGGGTGTGGATCGGCGGCGGCATCTATGCGCCTGACACCGCGCAGCTCCAGGCGATCCGCGAGCACATTGCGGCGCATCCTTCGGAGCTCGACGCGATCGTCTGCTCGGACGGGTTCAAGAAGCTGGGCGGGCTGAAAGGCGAGCAGCTGACGCGCGTGCCACGCGGATTCGACAAGGAGCATCCCGCGGCGGTCTACCTCCGCCACCGCCAGTTCCTCTGCGCGCGCGAGGAGGAGCCGTCGTTCGCGACCAGGCCGGACTTCTATCGACAGCTGCTCGGCTCGTTCACGCGCATGGTTCCGCTCTGCCGCTTTCTCAACGAGCCGCTCCTGGTCAAACGGAGGCGGTTCGAGCGCCTGCCGCTGTGAGGCGCGCGTGTCCGCGTATTCCGCGTGTTCCGCGGCTTCAAGGACGGTGTAATCCGTGTCATCCGTGGCTAGAATCGCCGGCGGGCCACGAACGACGACAACTCTCTCAGCGGCTCGGCACGGGCCCCGAATGGGGTCAGCGCGGCCTCCGCGGTCGCGCACAGCTCGCCGGCGAGCTGACGCGCGCCGTCGACGCCGCTGAACGATACGAACGTCGTCTTCTTGAGATCCGCGCGCGTGACCTTGCCCGTTTCGGCGGGGTCCCCTTCGACGTCGAGCAGGTCGTCGACGATCTGGAACGCGAGCCCAAGGTTCTTCGCGTACGCCTCCAGCGCGGCGATCTGCTGAGCGGATGCCCCGGCCGTCAGCGCGCCGGCGACCGCCGCGGCGCTGAAAAGGGCGCCCGTCTTGCGGCGATGAATCCGCTCGAGGGTCTCGAAGGAAATCTCCCGTTCGGTGGCGAGCAGATCCTCGGTCTGGCCGCCGATGAGCCCTTCGGATCCCACGGCATCGGCGAGGAGGTCCGCCAGTCGCGCGCCGAGCGGCGGCTCGATTCGAGCCGTCACGGAGAACGCGCGATTGAGCAGACCGAACGCCGCGAGAATCGCCACCGCTTCGCCAAAGACGACGTGGCAGGACGGCTTGCCGCGCCGCATCGGCGCGTTGTCCATGGCGGGCAAATCGTCGAGGATGAGCGAGGCGGCGTGTACGAGCTCCACCGCCGCGGCGGCGGTCAGCGTAGCCTCCGTGGAGCGGCCGCACAGCTCCGCCGAAAGCAGCGTCAGCGTGGCCCGAACCCGTTTCGACGGTCCCAGCGCCGTGTGGCGCATCGCGCGATGCACCTGGGCTGGGTCGGTCGTCTCTGCGGGCAGAAGCCGGTCGAGCGCGTCCGCGACGCGCGACTGATGGGCGCCGAAGTATGACGGCAGCGGCGGCTGACTCACCGGCCGAAGATCAGGAGGTACTGATAGCGGAGAAAATTCTCCTGCGCGATCAGCTTCAGGCCCGCGACGCCTGCGTCGGAGACGATGCGAGAGGGATCGACGCGATCCAGCATGGGCGGCCCCGGGCCGAAGCCCTCCTTCGTGAAGTCCACGATGCCAAGGCGGCCCTTCGGCTTCAGATCGCGCGCCACGTTGCGAAGAAGCGCCGTCGGATCTTCCAGCTCGTTGTAGGAGTTCACGATCAGCACGGCATCGAGCGCAGAGTCCGGAAGCCGCGGATCGGTGGGGACGCCGAGGATCGGTTTGACGTTGCGCAGGCCTTCCCGCTCGACGCGCCGCGTGATCGCTTCGATCATCTCGGGCTGGATGTCTTCCGCCCAGACGACGCCGTTCGGTCCGACACGCCGGGCGAGCCTGATCGTGAACCAGCCCGCGCCCGCGCCGAGATCAGCGACCGCCGCGCCGTCGGCGATCCCGAGCGCGTCCATGATCTCGTCGGGCTTTTGCCAGGCGTCGCGGTCGGGTCCTTCGAGCAGCGCGAGATCCTGCGGCGGAAACAGACGGCCGTGCGGAGCGCGCGGTCCTGCCGCGCCCGGACGGCTTTGACTGGCGTCGACCGCCGCGCCCGCCAGCAGCGCGGCGGCCGCGATTCCCAGAAGCCTTCGCATCTTTGGCGTGCCCTCCTGCAACACCTGGCATGGTCATCGCTTCAACCGACAGGATGCGATCGAGATCGCGAGGCGAGAGCAGGCCCCGCTCGAGCACGAGCTCGCGAATCGGCCGGCCGGTAGCGACTGATTCTTTGGCGATCTCCGCAGTCGCGGCGTATCCAATATATGGGCTGAGGGCGGTTGCCACGGCAGTGCTGCGATCGAGCAGCTCCCGCGAGCGCTGCCGGTCCGCCCGGATGCCCTGGACCGTCCTGACACGAAACGCTTCGAGCGCATTGGTCAGGATCTTCACTGCGTGAAGCGCGTTCCACGCGATGACCGGCATCATCACGTTCAGCTCGAGCTGGCCCGCCTCGGCCGCCGCTTCGATCGTGTGATCGCAGCCGCGGACCTGAAAGCACACCTGGTTCACCATCTCGGGGATCGACGGGTTCACCTTGCCGGGCATGATGGAAGAACCGGGCTGTACCGCCGGGAGGCTGATTTCCGAGAGACCGGCGCGCGGTCCCATGCTGAGCAGGCGAAGATCGGCAGAGATCTTTCCGGTTTCGGTGGCGAGCCGCCGCACCGCTCCAGACCACGCCAGCACATCCCCCATGCTTTGAGTGACGCGAAAGCGATTCGCGGCTGGCCGGAGTGGCAGACGGGTATGCTTTCGCAGCCGCTCAACCGCGCGCAGGGTGTAGTCGTCGCCGGCGTTGAGGCCGGTGCCGACGGCGGTCGCGCCGAGATTCAGCTCTTCGAGCGCCTGCGTCGTCTGCTCGACGTGGCGGCCGGCCACGCGCAGGCATTCCGCGTAGCCGCCGAACTCCTGTCCGAGCGTCATCGGAACCGCATCCTGAAGGTGGGTCCTTCCCGTCTTCAGCACGCGTGCGAACGCCCGGGCCTTCTGTTCGAAGGCGTCCGCGAGCCGTCCGGTCGATGCGACCAGTGCGGGCGCCGTCAGCAGCAGCGCGATCCGCGTCGCCGTCGGAAAGACGTCGTTCGTGGACTGGCCCATGTTGACGTGGTCGTTCGGGTGCACGCGATCGTAGGTGCCGCGGGTGCCGCCGAGGATCTCGGCCGCGCGGTTGGCGAGGACCTCGTTGATGTTCATGTTGTGCGAGGTTCCCGCTCCCGCCTGATACACATCGACGATGAACTGATCGCGGAATCGGCCGGCGAGCACTTCGTCCGCCGCGCGGACGATGGCCTCGCCGATATCGCGCGGCAGCCGCCGCAGCGCGACGTTCGCTTCCGCGGCCGCCTTCTTGACGAGAACGGTTGCGGTGATCAGCTCGTCGGGCGCGCGCAGCCCGCTGATGGGAAAGTTCCTGGCGGCGCGCGCCGTCTGCGCACCGTAGTACGCGTCGGCCGGCACGCGCACCTCACCGAGGGGATCGCGCTCGATGCGGTAGGCCATCGGTGGGTATACTCTTCAGCAATGTTACCAGCGTTCCTCGACAGCATGGTCGATCTCGTGACGCGGACCTCGACCGACCTGCCGCCCGACGTTCGAGCCGCGATGCGCGCCGCGATGGACTCAGAGACGGCAGGGTCGCGCTCGGCGCAGGCGGTATCGATCATCGCGCAGAACATCGACGAGGCAGCCTCGTGCGAAGGGCCGATCTGCCAGGACACCGGGATGCCGACCTTCGAGGTTCGTGTACCGGTAGGCGTCAATCAGATCGTGATGCGGGAACAGATCCGCCAGGCGGTTCGCGAGGCCACGAAGCGCGGGAAGCTCCGGCCGAACTCCGTCGATTCGATCACGGGCGAAAACTCCGGCGACAACCTGGGGCCAGGCACGCCGATCGTCCACTTCGAGCAGTGGGAAAAAGACGAGATCGACGTGAAGCTCATTCTCAAGGGGGGCGGCTGCGAGAACACGAACGCGCAGTACTCGCTGCCGACCGAGCTCGCGCACCTGGGACGCGCCGATCGGACGCTGGACGGCGTTCGCAAGTGCATCCTGCACGCGGTGTGGCACGCGCAGGGCAAAGGCTGCGCCCCCGGCGCCGTCGGCGTATGCATCGGTGGTGACCGAACGTCCGGCTATCTCCATGCAAAGGAGCAGCTGTTTCGAACGCTCGACGATGTGAACGCCGACCCGAGGCTGGCCGCGCTCGAAAACTCGGTGATGTCGACGGTCAACACTCTCGGCGTAGGCACGATGGGGTTCGGCGGGAACGTGTCGCTCATCGGCTGCAAGATCGGTGCGCTCAACCGACTGCCCGCCAGCTTCTTCGTGTCAATCGCGTACGACTGCTGGGCGTTCCGGCGGCTCGGCGTCCGCCTCGATCCGAAAACGGGAGCGATCCGTGAGTGGCTGTACCGCGAGGCGTCCGGTGCCGCGTCGCTCCCGATGCTCAGACCTTCCGAAGAAGGCTTCCCGCGAACCGGCCGTGAGATCCCCATCGCATCGCCGATCTCGGACGAACAGATTCGTGCCCTGCGGGTCGGCGATGTCGTGCTCGTTTCGGGTCGTGTATACACGGGCCGCGACGCCGTCCACGCCCACCTGATGAAGCACGACGCTCCGGTCGACCTGAGAGGGGGCGTGCTCTATCACTGCGGTCCCGTCGTCGCGAAGCAGGACGACGCGTGGAAGGTGACTGCCGCGGGACCGACGACGAGCATCCGGGAAGAACCCTACCAGGCGGACATCATCCGGCGTTTCGGCGTGCGCGCCGTCATCGGGAAGGGTGGCATGGGCGCGAAGACGCTGCAGGCGTTACAAGAACACGGCGCCGTGTATCTCAACGCCGTCGGCGGCGCGGCGCAGTTCTACGCCCGATGCATCGAGCGGGTCGACGGCGTTTCCCTGATGGAGTTCGGCACGCCGGAAGCGATGTGGCATCTGGACGTCAGAGAGTTTCCCGCCATCGTCACCATGGACGCGCACGGCAACAGCCTGCACAAGGATCTCGAGCAAAGCTCTGGACGCCGGCTCGAGTTGTTGGCTGGGGCCTAGGAGCTCAGCGCGCGCGCGAACAGCTGCTGAAGCCCCTCGGCGTGGTTGTTGCCGCTCAGATGCACGCGCGCAACGCGGCGGCCGTGCGCGGCGAGCGCCTGCTGATCGCCCAGCGCCTGGGCGCGCTTCAATATCGAAAACGTGTACGGCGCGTCGGGGATTTGCGTGGCCGTTCGATCGTCGGCCGTAAGCATCAGAAACACGCCCGTGTCCGGCCCACCCTTGTGATACTGCCCCGTGGAGTGCAGGTACCGCGGCCCGATGCCGCGCGTCGTGGCGTGACCGCCGCGAGAACGCACAGCGGCGCGCAGCTCGTCGATCACCCCCTGCGTCGCGGACTCCGGCGGCAAATACGACAAGACCGCCAGGTAATCTCGTTCGCGCAGAGACGCGATCAACTCGCCGACCTGGACGGCGTTCGCCGGCGGCTCTTCCGGCAGCCGGCCCTCGCGCTCGAACGAAGCCAGCAACGCCTTGGTGCGATCCTTTGCTTCCGTGACGTTCGGCTCGTCGAACGGATTGACGTTCAGCACCGCACCCGCCAGTGCCGTCGCGAACTCCCACCGGAAGAACTCGGCGCCGAGCGCGGCGCGACGTGACCGAATCCGCAGAACCGGGTGACCAGCGCTTCCAAGTGCATCGAGCATGCCCTCGTCGAGCCGGTCGCTTTCGGTTTCGACGGCGACGAACGCGCGATCGGGGCCGTAGAGCGCGCTGCCCACCTTCCCGGTGATGTTGACGGCGGGTTCGTCCACGACCGGCAGGATGCCGCGACCCAGTTTGCCAGTGCTTTCCGCGATGAGCTGCTCGATCCAGAGTCCGAGCGAAGCAAGCCCATGGGGCAGCAGGACGGTCAGCTTGTCGCGGCCGTCCGCGGCGGACGCGCCCATGAACGCGCCGAGCTCGAGCCCGGCATTCGTGTGGCGCTCCTGCCGGCAGCCGTCCGCCATCATGCTGCCTCCATGGAGGAAGTCGTCTACCGGCGCGCCGACCACGCTGGCGGGTACGAGGCCAAAGAGCGACAACGCCGAAAAGCGCCCGCCAATGTCCGGCGGATTGATGAACACGGCGCGGTATCCGCGCGACTGTGCGAGCGTCTGCAGCGCGGTCCCCGGATCGGTGATGCCCACGAAGTGCCGCCCGGCGCGATCGCCCAGCGCCTCTTCCATCAGCTTCCAGAAGAAGCGTTCCATCGACGACACTTCGATCGTCGTCCCGCTCTTGCTCGCGACGATGAAGAGCGAACCGGAAGGCTCGAGCCGCGACGCGGCGCCGGTCAGGGTTTCCTCGTCCGTCGTGTCGAGGACGAACAGATCCGGAAATCCGGGCGCGACGCCGTAGACGGAACGCAGCACCTCGGCGCACAGGCTGCTTCCACCCATGCCCAGCAGGTACACGGCGCTCAGGCGCTCTTTCCGCACTTCGGCCGCAAGCGCGCGAAGCCGGTCCAGGTGCGTGCGCATCATTCGCGGCGCATCGATCCAGCCGAGGCGGTTGCGAATCGCGCCCGCCGTCGACTCATCCGGAGCGTTCCAGACGGACGGATCCCGTTCCCAGATCCGGCGGACGACGTGATCGCCGATGAGTTTTTCTACGAGGGCGTCGTGCGGGGCGTTTGACATCTGGCACCTGGAGCGGCGCTCGGAACGGCGCTCGATACGAGGAGCGGCGTGCCGAACTCCGGCAGCTGCGGTTTCCCGTAGCCGCGATCCATCGCGACTACGTCGAGCGGCGTCGTTTCCATGTCGTCGACGGCGCCGAGCGGAAAGCGGACCGGGTGCGTGGTCTCGATGGACTTCAGGTAGCCGCCGCAGGTCGCGCACAGCTCCAGACGCCACGTCGGCCGCGACTCGTCGGGCGCGGCAAGCGAGAAGGCCGGCCCCTCCTCGGCGCAATACACGCAGCGGCAGGCCGACGGCTGCCAGGACGCCGCGCAGTACGAGCATCGGAGACGCCGCGCGCCGCCGGTCAGCTCGGCGAAGGCGGGCCACGAGCCGCATGCGGGACAGTAGCCGCGACTCCACTCGTCGCGGGCGCCGCCGGCGAGCGCGTCATCGAAGATCCTCGACTGCGCGACGAAGGCAAAGGGCGCGGACGCCAGCTCCGCGACCAGCCAGAGCAGGTCCGGCGCGAGGGAGGCGTGCAGGGCGAACGTTCGCACCGCCGGCTGATCGCGGTCGAACGACGCAGCCAGAAGCGATCCGTGATCAATCCGTTCCGAGCGAAGCGCGTCGGCGATGTGACGCGCCGCATCGCCGGCTCCGCCATCGGCGAGCAGGTCGCAGAGCGGTGCGAGATCCGGCGAAAGGCCGCCGACGGGCAGCTCGATCGTTCGGCCGCGCATTACCGGCAATCCCTGACGTAGACGGCTGACGGCTTCGAGGGGAGGCAAAACCGCTCCGGCAGACCCTGAGTCGGACGCGAGCCGCTCCGAGCTCTGGATCATGCGGGCGAGAAGCGCGCGTTGAAGCTTCGCCGCGGGAGCGAGATCGGGCCGTCCGCCGACCATCGCCTCCAGGCGCGTGTCGAGCTCTGGCATCGACGCGCGATTCATGCAGGATTCCGCATATTCGGCGTGGTCTGCTGCCGGTTGATGACCAGCAGCTTGAGCTCGGTCATCTCCTCGATCGTGTAGCGCGGTCCTTCGCGCCCGAGTCCGGAGTCCTTCACGCCGCCGTACGGCATGTGATCGATTCGCCACGTCGGGACGTCGTTGACGATCACGCCGCCGACTTCGAGCCGGTCGAACGCCGCAAGCGCATGTTCGAGATCGTGCGTGAACACGCCAGCCTGCAGGCCGTACGCGGAGGCGTTCACGAGGTCGAGCGCGCGATCGAAGTCGGAAAAGGGCAACACACCGACGAGAGGAGCAAAAACCTCCTCCGCGCAAACCTTAGCATCCAGGGGAACGTCCGTGAGCACCGTCGGCATGTACATCGCGGCTCCGCAGCGCCGGCCGCCGATCAACACCCGGGCGCCGCTGGCAACCGCTTCCTTCACCCAGCTGTCGACGCGAGCCGCCTCGTCTTCTTCGATCATCGGCCCGACGTCGGTGGACGGGTCGAGCGGGTCGCCCAGCTTGAGTTGCTCGACCAGGCCCACGAGGCGATCCGTGAATTCGCGGAGCACCGTCTCGTGGACGAACACGCGCTGAACCGCGATGCAGCTCTGTCCCGCGAAGGCGAATCCGCCGCTTGTGACCCGCTTCGCCGCAAAGTCCAGGTCGGCACGCCGGTCCACGATGACGCCGGCGTTCCCGCCGAGCTCAAGGATCACGCGCTTCTTGCCGGCGCGCGCCTTCATCGTCCAGCCGACGGCCGACGAGCCGGTGAACGTCAGGAGCTTGAATCGCTCGTCCGTGACGAGACGATCTCCCGTTTCACGGTCCATCGGGACGACGTTCAGGGCGCCGGGCGGGAGTCCCGACGACTGGACGATGTCGCCGAGCAGCAGCGCCGAGAGCGGCGTCTTCGTCGCGGGCTTGAGGACGACGGTGTTGCCGGCGGCGATCGCTGGCGCCACTTTGTGCGCCGCAAGGTTGAAGGGAAAGTTGAATGGCGATATCGCGGCGATCGGCCCCAGCGGAAACCGCCGCGTGATTCCGAGCCGTCCCGCGCCGTGAGGCGCGAGGTCCATCGGCACGACTTCGCCGGCGAGCCGCCGCGCCTCGTCCGCCGCCGCCTGAAACGTGCCTACGGCGCGATCCGCCTCGACGGCGGCGTCCTTGATCGGCTTTCCGGCCTCGAGCGCGATGGTGCGCGCGATCTCGTCGCGGCGCGAGCGGATCTGGGCCGACGCCGTCGCGAGGATCGATGCGCGCTCGTACGCGGGAAGCCCGCGCATGGCTGGCGCCGCTGTCACGGCGGCATCGACCGCCTGTTCGAACTCGTCGGATCCTGCCAGCCACGTCCGTCCGACGATCGATCCGTCGAAGGGAGTGGTGACGTCGAGGACGCGTGCGGAGCGAGCCGCGCGGCCGGCGATCCAGAAGGGGTGTTCGCGGGCCATCGCCGCAGTGTATACTGTTTAGGACACTATTCGGAGGGTATCGCTGCAATGATTACCGTCACGTCGACCGCCGCGTCGAAAATTCATGAGCTGCTCACCGAGGAGAACAAGGCCGCGGCAGCGCTTCGCGTCTTCGTTCAGGGCGGCGGCTGCTCGGGCTTCCAGTACGGGCTGATGATCGATGAAGGCGAGGGGCAGACCGACACCGATCAGAGCATCGAATCGAACGGCGTCCGCCTGCTCGTCGATCCGATCAGCGCGCGTTACCTGAAGGGCGCGGAAGTGGATTTCGTCGACAACATCACCGGCGGCGGCTTCACGATCCGCAATCCGAACGCGAAGTCGACCTGCGGGTGCGGCCAGTCCTTCAACGTCTAGCCTCGCGACGGGGCTCGCGCCTCGCGCCAGAGCGCTCGCCATGGAATCTACTGCCGCCTATCTCGACAGCGTTCGGCCGGCGGGTGGCAAGCGTTCGGGCAAGCGCGACTTCATCGTCAACGTCTTTCTCCGCCAGGAAGGTCACCTCAGCGCCGACGATCTCGTCGATCTGATCCGGCGCGAGGACCACAAGATCAGCCGCGCCACCGTCTACCGCACGCTGCAGTGGATGGTGGACGCGGGGATCGCCCGCAAGGTCGACTTCGGCGAGGGGCGTTTCCGGTTCGAGCATTCGTACCGGCATCCACGGCATTTTCATCTCATCTGCAAGACCTGCAACCGCTCGTCCGAGTTCTTGAGCTCGGACATCGAGGCGCTGCTCGAGGAGATCGCCGCGGCACGCAACTTCGCCGCGCGGCAGAGCGTGCTGCAGATTTACGGGACCTGCGCGGATTGCCGCGCGGGGCATCCGCCGCAGAAGGAGCAGGGCACGACCGAACTGCTGTTCGCCAGGGACGCGCTCCGCATTGCCATCGCCACCGAGCGCAGCGGCCTCGAGTTCTACACGCGCGCCGCCGGCATCGCGCGCGACGCGCGCGGCAAGGCGGTCTTCCAGAAGATGGCGGAAGAGGAGAAGGAGCACCTGGGCACGCTCGAGGGCCGCTATCGCGAGCTCCTGGCGCGCGACCCCGAGCTCGAGTCGCGTCCGACGTTCCTCTTCTTCAAGGGCGCCGCGAACGGCCTGTTCTCCGCCGGCGCCGACGAGCTGAAGAAGGGCGTGACCGATCGGCAGGCGCTCATGATCGGCATCCGCTGCGAGCGCGGGTCGCACAAGTTCTTCAAGCGCTACGGTGAGCGCTTCGAGGACTCCGAGGGCAAGCAGATGTTCCTCGAGTTCGCGGACGAAGAGCGCAACCACCTCGAGCTGCTCATCCGGGAGTACCGCGCACTCATGGAGCGCCAGCGCGGGCGCAGGCGAGGCGGCGCCCGGAAGCCTCGCGCCCGGCGTGCGGCGACGGCGTGATCGACCTTCACCTCCATACCCGTGCGTCGGATGGGGCGTTCGAGCCTCCAGAGCTCGTTCGTCGCTTGTGGCTTGCCGGCATCCGTACCTTCAGCGTGACTGATCACGACACAGTCGCCGGCATTGCGGCCGCGGCCGCAGCCGCCGCGCAGTACGGCATGGACTGCGTGCCCGGCATCGAGATCACCGCAATCGACGACGGACGGGACGTGCACGTGCTCGGGTACTTCATCGATCCAGGCTCGCCTGCGCTGGCCGACTTCCTCGCCTCGGGGCGGGCCGAGCGCGTCAGCCGCGCGCGTGAACTTGCCGCGCGGCTGGAGGCGCTCGGCATGCCGATCGACGTCGATCGCATCATCTCGGACACTCCCGAGGGGCGCGCGGTCGGGCGTCCGCTTGTGGCGCAGGCGCTCGTTCGAGCTGGCTTCGTTCAATCGATCGCCGAAGCATTCGACCGCTGGATTGGCGAGGGCCGCCCCGCATTCGTTGCCCGCACCGGACCCGCGCCGGAGCGCGTCATCGAGCGGATCCACGAGGCCGGAGGCCTGGCGTCGGTGGCCCATCCCGGCACACTCAGGCGCGACGATCTCGTCGAGCGGCTGGCGCCGCGCGGCCTGGACGCGCTGGAGGTGTATCACTCCGATCATGACGAGCCGTCGACGGCGCGTTATCGCGAACTGGCCTCGCGTCTCGGCCTGCTGGTGACCGGCGGGTCGGACTACCATCGCGAGGAGGATGACGAGGCGGCTCTCGGCCGCGTGACGCTTCCAACAGACGCGTTCAAGCTGCTCGTCGACCGCGCTGAAAGCCGCTCGAAGCGCAAGGCCTGAAGAACTCATGGCCGCCGCGCTCGTCACCGCCGCGCTGCTGTCGTTCGGAGGCCTGGTTGCGAGCCTGATTCTCGGGATGAGGATCTCGAGCTCGCCCGACGTGCTGCGTCACACGACGACGAGCATCTTCGCGACGCTGCTGACCCTGCTGACCCACTCGATGATGATGTTCTACTTCATCGGCAAGGGAAAGGCCGTGCGGGAGGCCGTGACGGAAGCAGGCCTCGGCGGCGACTTCGTCGCGCGCATCTCCCTTGCGAGACGGCCTGTCTTTTCGATGGCGACGCTCGCGATGATGCTCACGATCGCCGCCGCGATCGTCGGCGGGGGCGTGGACGTCGGCTCGATCCCGGCCGGCGTTCACAGCCTGCTCGCGTGGTCGGCAGTGATCGCCAACGCCGCGGCGATTCGCACGGAGCTCGTCGCGCTCGCGGCGAGCTCGCGCGTTGTCGCCGACGTCGATCGTCTGATCGGGGCCGGGTTGCCGGAGCACTCGCCCGGCCTGTGAGCGGCGAGCCACCAGCCCTCGAGCTCACCGGCATCGTCAAGGACTATCGGGGACTGAGGCCGCTTCGAATCGCGTCACTGAGTATCAGCCGGGGTGAGCGTCTGGCGCTGTCGGGTCTGGACCGTCCCGCCGCGGAGGCGTTGATCAATCTTCTGACGGGCGCGGCGCTGCCGGACGAAGGCGAGGTTCGAATCTTCGGCCGACCGACGTCGTCGATTGCGAACGGCGACGACTGGCTCGCGTCGCTGGATCGGTTCGGTATCGTGACCGATCGCGCGGTGCTGCTCGAGGGATCGACGATCGCGCAGAACTTGGCCCTGCCATTCACGCTCGCGCTCGACGAGCTCGCGCCCGACGTGAGGGTGAAGGTAGAGACGCTCGCGCGGGACGTCGGTCTCGAGCCGTCGGCGCTGGAGAAAAGACCGGCGGAATCGGCGCCGGATGTGTCGGTCCGCGTTCACCTCGCGCGCGCGATCGCGCTCGGGCCCGCGATCCTCCTGCTGGAACATCCAACGGCGTCGGTTCCGGCCGACGCGGTGGCGGCGCTCGCGGACGATGTGGGAAGAGTCGCGCGGGTGCGGGGGTTGACGACCGTCGCCGTGACGGAAGACGCCGCGTTCGCGCGACGGATGGCGGACCGCCACCTGCGCGTCACGGGCGCGACCGGAGAGGTCGCGCCCGTCCGCCGCTTCTACTTTTTCTGAATGACGCCGCAGGCTGCTCTCGGTCCGCCGCTGACGCCGGACTTCGGTTCGCCGGTGATGCCCTGGTCTGGATTTCCGTGGAGAATAATCGCCGTGCCGTCGGCGTCGAAGAGCGACAGCGGTCCGTCCGACAGCGTCACGCGCGACGTGACGGCTTCGAGCTTGCCCTCGCCGTTCTCGCCGACGGACATGTTGGGAATGTCCCCCATGTGGAACGGGTGGTTGGCGTCTGGATCCGTGTTGCCGGCGGGACCCGGATCGAAGTGGCCTCCGGCGGCAGCGAAGTCTGGCTCGCACTTGCCGACGGCGTGCAGGTGCACGCCGTGCAGGCCGGGCTTCATCCCTTTTGCCGTAACGACGATGCGCACCGTCACCCCGGTTCCGCTCTTCACTTCGGTGAGCTCCGCGGTTCCCGTCACGCCCGGTCCCTTGATGTCAGCGTGCGCCTGGCTCGCCGCCTGCATTCCGCTTTCGAGTCGCTTGCGATTTTCCGCGCCGGCGACGGCGCCGCTCGCGGCCAGCGCCGCAACCATCGCACAGGTGATGACGTGCTGCATCGAGTCCTCCTGACTTAAGGAATTCTATAACCGGCTATGAGCGAGATGAAACTGGTCCTTTTCGACATCGACGGCACGCTCGTGCTTACCGGGCGCGCCGGCGTGCGCGCCATGACGCGTGCGATGGCAGAGGTGTTCGGCGTCGAAGGGGCTTTCAACGACACTTCGATGGCGGGACGGACCGACTGGTATCTGCTGTCGATCGCGCTGTCGCAGGCGGGGCAAACGCTGAACCCCAGCGAGTTCGAGCGGTTTCGGGCCGTGTACGTCCGGTTCCTGGAGGAGGAGGTCCTCGAGCGAGGCGAGGGGCGCAAAGGCATCATGCCCGGCGTCCGCGATCTGCTCGATACGCTCGCGTCCCGCGACGATGTGCTCCTCGGGCTGCTGACCGGGAATTTCGTGGAGGCCGCTCGCATCAAGCTCGAGCACTTCGACCTGTGGCGCTACTTCCGCTGCGGCGCGTATGGAGACGACGCCGAGGATCGGAACGCGCTCGTGCCTGTCGCGGTCGAGCGCGCGCGAGCGTCCGACGGCCGGCGCGCATTCACGAGAGTCGTCGTCATCGGCGATACGCCGCACGACATCGCCTGCGCGGCGGCCGCGGGCGCGACGTCGCTCGCCGTCGCGACGGGCGGATTCGACGTTGACTCGCTGCGCTCGGCTGGCGCGGATGTGGTATTCGAGGATCTCGGGGATACTCAGGCGGTTCTACATGTAATTGACAAGTAGCACGGCAAATGGAAGCGAATGGGGCCCGGTGGCCCTCCCGGTCTTCAAAATCGGTGCGGCCGGCGCTGAGTCGGCCGGCTGAGTTCGACTCTCAGGCGCTTCCGCCAGCCTGGCAAGCCATGCCCGCCTTCATGCTCCCAATCCCAGCGCGTACGCGACGAGCTTCGGCAGCTCCGTCATGACCTCCCGAATCGTTCTCCGCCGCTGCCACCAGCGGGCGGGATCGGTGTCGTCGTAGCGCGTAGACCTGATCACGATCCGGATCGGCGCGCCGTCGAGCGCGCGCCGCATCGCAAGCGCCGCGCGCCGCGTATGCAGCTTCGACGTCACGACGATCACCGCGCGCCATTTCCGGCTCAACGCGTACGAACGCAAGTGCTCGCCCTCGTCCGCGGTGTTGTCCGGGAAGCCCTCGAGGATGCCGATCCTATCCGCCGGCACTCCGAGCGTCGTCAACGCGTCGCGCGCGACTTCCGCCTCGTTCGGAAGATTGACGCCTTGTCGGACGAGACCGGATTCGACCTCCGTCGGCTGCCCCGGACTGAGGAGGATCAGCGGTGCATACCGCTCGTTGAACAGATCGCGCGCTTCGAGCCACCGCTCCACGCGGCTGCCGGCGAGGACGAAAATCGCGTCTGCGCGCTCCAGCGGATCCTCGACCGAGAGCAGCCTGCCCGCAAACGGAACGCAGGCGGCGCACAGGATCAGCAGAATCAGCTCGAGCTGGAGCAGCCGGCGTGCGAGCGTCGATGTAAAGCCGGGGCGTGTGGTGCCGACGGACATGCTGCGCTGTTACGCGCGGAAGGTGGACGCAGCGGGGCATACCGCCCCGCTGGCATCCTCGTGCGATAGTGGCGACGGCGGGAGCTGTCTCAGCCTTCGACCAAGCGGACGTCGCCGGCGCGGGGACCCTTGGTTGACTCCTCCGGTGTGAATTCGACCCGCTGACCTTCCCGGAGGAGCTCGAACACCGCCCCCCGGACTGCACTCCGGTGGAAGAAGTGCTCGATTCCTCCTTCATCGCGGATGAACCCAAACCCCTTGTCGATGAGGAGCCGCGCTATTGTGCCCGTTGGCATACCCGATTTCCTCCAGACGAAACCGCCCGGGAATCCGGGCGGCTGCGCCATTTTTTGGATGGCGCGGGAGCGCGGGCCGGGAGGTAGCGGCCCCTATCCTGGAGAGGACGAAGACGCCGACGCCGGCCGGACTGCCCTAAAACGCGGCAAGTGTAGGTGCTTCCACACCTGAAGTCAAGGAACGCAAGAGGTTACGCCGACGGCGGCTCGGTGGCAGGTTTGGGCGGCTCCTTCGCCGTTTCCTTCGCCGGCGGGGACGCATACGTCGTCCAGAAGTGGCGGCTGCAGCGCGGACAGACCCAGAACTGATCAGGTCGCCACGGTGCGCCGGGTGCGGGATCTCTCATCTCCATGTCGGCTCCGCAACGCTGGCATCGGAGACGGAGCTCGGGACTCGGCATGGCGGCGATTCTAATACAGTAGCGCTCATGCCAATGCCGGCGATCGTCCTCGCCGCCGGACGATCCACTCGCATGGGACGGCCCAAGGCGCTGCTCAGGACGAGCGACGAGGGAGAGACGTTCGTCGAGCGCCTACTATCGACGCTAGTAGCCGGCGGCATCGACGATGTCGTCGTCGTCGCGGGCGCGGAAGCGGCCGCGATCGAGGAGCGCATCGGCCTGCGTGCGCGGATCGTCGTCAATCCCGACGTCGATCGCGGCCAGCTGTCGTCGATGCTCGTCGGCCTGGGTGTCGTCGATCGGCCTGGTGTGATGGCCGTGATGATGACGCCGGTCGATCAGCCGTTCGTGAGCGAAGCGACGGTGCGGCTGCTCGTCGATACGTGGCGGCGGCTGCGGGCGCCGATCGTGCGGCCGGTCAGAGAGGATCGGCACGGCCACCCGGTCATCTTCGATCGCTCCACGTTCGACGCATTGCGGCGAGCAGATCCCGCCGCAGGAGCCAAGGAGGTCGTACGTGCGCACGCGGCGCGGTTGTGCGACGTTGCGGTCGAAGATCCGGCGGCGTTCGAGGACATCGACACGCCGGCCGACTACGAGCGCTGGACGGGTCTGAAACTCTGACCTGTTGCTAGAATCCCTGCATGCATCTGCCCCTTCTCGCTGCGGCGTCTCTCGCCGCCGTCATCGTTGCTCTTCAGCCGTCATCAGAAGCGACGTCTCTTCTGGGCAAGCCCCTGATCTCGCCGCCGCTGCCAGATACCGTCGGCGCCAGGCTCGAAGCGGACCTGACGGCCGCGCGCGCCGCGCTCGAGCGCGCACCGAACAACGCCGACGCTCGCATCTGGGTCGGCCGCCGGCTTGGGTATCTCGGCCGATACCGGGACGCCATCGCCGTCTTCACGGAGGGTATCGAGCGCTTCCCCAAAGACGCGCGTTTTTTGCGCCATCGCGGCCACCGCTACATCACGGTGCGTGAGTTCGACAAGGCGATCGCCGATCTCGAACGGGCAGACGCCCTCGTTGCCGGCAGCGCCGATCAGATCGAGCCGGACGGCCAGCCGAACGATCGCAACATCCCATTGACGACGCTTCATTCGAACATCCGGTATCACCTGGCACTCGCTTACTACCTGAAGGGTGACTTCGCGAAGGCCGCGCCGGTGTGGCAGCGGGCGCGGGATGCGGTGCGTAACCCCGACAACCTCGTCTCGGCGACGCACTGGCTGTACCTCACGTTGCGGCGCATGGGCCGCGACGACGAGGCCACGCGCGCACTCGACGGTATCGTGCCGGGCCTCGACGTCATCGAGAACGGCAGTTATTACTCGCTGTGCCAGTTGTACAAAGGCGTGCGAACTGCGGACGATGTGCTGAAAGCGGCTGGCGGGGGTCCATCAGGCGCCGCGGTCGTGTATGGCGTTGCCGTCTGGCACGATCTGAACGGCCGCACGGCTGATGCGACTGCGCTCCGCCAACAACTCGTCGACGGTCCCGACTGGGCGCCGTTCGGTGTGATTGCCGCAGAGGCCGATCTGGCGCGCAAGAAATGAGCATCAACACAACTAGAACGGGAAGCGCTCATCGATCTGCGACTTGATCCATCTGCGCACTTCCTTGCTGTCTACGCGGGCGCGATTGTCGGCAGACACACAGTCGAGAGCGCCATCGGATGCGATCGCGACCACTCGGTCCTGGAAAAAAGTCGGTGCGCCCGAATCGCCGTAGCAGACGCCAACCGGGTCGCGATTGAACGTTACCCAGTTCTGATCGACGACCTCGTCGACAGAGGACCTCCCCCACCGGCGGATACCGTCGTACAGCGAGGTGTCAGCAGGACCGCCCGGAGCGGGCGCGGTCGTTCCGTAGCCGACGATGGGCATTTTCGTGCCCGGGACACGCTTATGGTCGAGGCTGCGGTTGGCCAGCCTGGCTGGTCGGATGCCGAGCACGGGCTCGTCGAGAAAGCAGAGACCGACGTCGCTGATCCCCGGCTCGTACTGCCCGTCGGTGTCGTCGAACGGGCAACTCTGTGGGGTGCAGGGCCTGGGAAAGGAAGGATGGGCGATGCACGTGCCGAGGGCGCGATTGAGATCGATCCACGTGGACGCATCGAGTGCATTCGGCGCGAAGCTGACGACCACCCGAACCCATGGGGGAAGATCTCGTTCGGCTCGCGCGGCGAAGTGCCCCGCGGTGAGTAATGTCTGTGGGTGGATCAGGACGGCTGTCACCTGGCCGGCGAGTCCCCCTGGCAGACCGAGCGGGTTGTTGGCGTCACGCCAGACCATGATCGACCCGACGTTCCGGTAGGCGTTCGCCTCATCGACCGCTTTGGCCGATGTGAGCGCCAGGCCTCGGCGGGTCACATCCGGCGTTGTCAATACGATGATCAGGATCAACGATAGTGCCGCATAGGGCTTACGCATGGCGCATCTCCTACGCGGCAGCCTAGGAGTCGAATGCCGCACGCACAAGAGACAAAGGTTGCCGCGGCGCCGATGGCACACTTTGTCTCACATGGGCAGGAGCTAGAATGGCGTCGGTGACCGGGGAACGACTCGATTCCTGGAAAGAGATTGCGGCCTACCTGAAGCGCAGCGTCCGAACCGTTCATCGCTGGGAAAAGGAAGAAGGCCTGCCGGTTCACCGCCAGCTGCACAAAGACCTCGGTTCGGTATTCGCCTACAAGCGCGAACTCGACGCCTGGTTCAGCGCCCGCAGTGTGCACTCGGATCGGCGGGAAGAGACGGACGAGCGAGCGTCAGCGAAACCCCAGCGCATGATCGTCGCCGCTGCCGTGGTGGCCTCAGTCGTGGTCATCGGGGCAATTGCCCTCCTGGTGTCACGCCGTTCCAGCCCAGGGAGATCGGGGCAGGATGCGAATGTGGCCGGCCTCGAGCTGATCTCGACGTTCGCGGGATCGCATCGCTGGCCGAGTCTCTCGCCGGATGGCCGCATGGTCGCGTTCGTCAGCGATGCTGGCGGTACCCCGCAGGTCTGGATCAAGAACGTCGCGACTGGCGACCCCGTCCAGATCACGTTCGGTGAGGTCCCGGCTGTACGGCCGAGGTGGTCGGCCCAGGGAGACCGGATCGTTTACTCGCGCAGCGGGGGTGGCATCTGGTCCGTGCCGCCACTCGGAGGGGAACCCCGTCAGATCGTGAAGGACGGCTGGAATGCCGATGTGTCATCCGATGGCCGACGGCTCGTTTTCGAGAGAGCCGGACAGATCTTCATTGCGGGCGCCGATGGCGCCGGTGTGTCCCAGTTGCCGCGATTCCCCCGACGACTGATCGAGCATTACGGCGACAGCTGGCCGACCTTTTCACCCGACGGAACGTCCATCGCGGTCTTCCTGGGCGAACAGGGACGGTACGGCGACTACTGGATCGTCCCTGCGGACGGAAACGAGCCACGCCGGATCACCTCCGATCTTCACGAGGGTGGTGCACCAACCTGGACTCCCGACGGAGAGTCGCTTGTCGTTTCCTCGGCACGATCGGGCAGTGTAAATCTGTGGAGGGTGCCGATCGCCGGCGGTCCGCCGGAGGCTCTGACGACAGGACCCGGAGAGGATATCGATCCGGTCGTCTCGCATGACGGTCGCACGCTTCTCTTTGCGAATGTGAAGCGCACGTGGGCCCTGGTCCTTCAGGACATGCGCGGCGGCACACGAAGGACGTTGCTCGAGAAACGGACACCTCTCGCGTACCCCCGCTACTCACCTGATGGAGGCCGCATCGCCCTGATGGGCAGGAATTCACGCGGTGAGATGCATCTGTTCGTCATGGATGCAGATGGCTCGAACTTCACTGCCGTCACCGATGGCCCCGGTGAACTCAACATCATGCCGCAGTGGAGTGGCGACGGCGAGGCGCTCTACTTCTATCAGGTGCGTCCCAGCCTGACGTTTCGAAGGATTCCTGTCACAGGGGGTGTCTCGAGTGAAGTTGCGCCGTGGTCCTTCGGCCGCCAATATCAAGCGGCCGTCGAACCTCGCGAGCGCACAGTCGTTTATTCATCGGTCGAAAACGCGGTCTTGGGGCAATCGCGAGTGCGCGACCTCAAGACCGGATCCGAAACTGCGCTTCCATTTGCCCTGTACGAGCACCGATTCTCGCGCGATGGCCGTTTGATCGCCGGAGAGTCCCGCGATCACGAAGTCCTCGTGTGTGCGAACGCGAGCGGCCAGTGCCGAACACTGACCCCGAAGCACCACCGCGCCCTTACGACGCTTGCCTGGTCAGGCGACGGTACGCGACTGTTCTTCCTGCGGCACACGAGCGCCCGGGTGTGGGGCGAATTGACTTCGGTCGAGGTCGATGGAGGCGCGGTGAAGGTGCACGGCCCGGTCGGTCCGTTCGAGCGCGATTTTCAGATGGCGATAGACGCGTCGCCGCGCGACGAAATCGTCTTCACAATCTGCCGTGAGAGTCCGCACGAGTTGTGGATCGCAAGGCTGCGTTGACGGGCCCAACCGAAGGCCGCTCATTATCCGGATCCGGCAAACGCTGAATCAGTGGCGGCGATGTCGATGGCGTCACGCTGAATGCCGGCGAGCATCGTCCGAAAGACGACGCCGTGAAACGGCACCACGGCGTACCAATAGAGCAATCCGGCCAGGCCCCGAGGCTCGAAGAGGGCGGTCTGGCAGAGCGTGCACTTCGAATCCCCATCTGGAGCCACACGAAAGTCCAGGAGCGCCTGGCCCGGCAATTTCATCTCTGCGCGCAGGGACAGCGAGCGATCCCGTTCGATGCCGACCACACGCCAGAAGTCGAGGGCGTCGCCGTAGCGCAAAAGATCGGGATGCCGACGGCCCCGGCGCAGCCCCGGCCCACCCGCCCGCTGATCGAGCCAGCCCCGGAGCCTCCAGAGCCAGCTGATGCTCCAGCCGTGCTCCCCTCCGACCCGGCACACCGCTCGAAAAACAGTGCGGGAAGGCAGCGCGATGGCAATCTGGCGCACATCGCGGAAGACGGTGCCGCCGGACCAGTCCGGATCACCTGGCATCGGACCTGCCATCGACCAGTGGGTCTCCACCAAATGTGCCTTCACCTGGCTGAGCGCGGCGTGAATCGCCTCCCGAACGTCGAGCCGCGTTTGCGGAATGAGCCGGGTGATGCGGTCGTCACGGCAGACCACTTCGTTCTTGAGACCCTCGGCCAGCGGACGCGCAATGCGATGGCTCAACGGTGTGACGAGCTGGATCCAATGTGAGCTCAGTCGCGGGGTCAACAGTGGCACCGGCAGGATCCATCGGCGTGGCAGGTTCAGTCCCTCGGCCATGATGCGCATGATGTCCCGGTAGGACAGGATCTCCCGCCCCCCGATATCGAAGACCTCACCCGTCGTGTCGGCCGAGGACAAGACACCCACCAGATAGCCTAGCACGTTCTCAATCGCAATCGGTTGACAGCGCGTGC
Source organism: Vicinamibacterales bacterium (assembly GCA_036257535.1). GTDB lineage: Bacteria > Acidobacteriota > Vicinamibacteria > Vicinamibacterales > 2-12-FULL-66-21 > DATAEE01. The sequence continues at coordinate 21,546 of DATAFJ010000168.1, forward strand.
TGACCCAGGTCGGCGTGATCATGACCGGCAGGCGCTGCACCAGGTAACGCATGATCTCGAACGAGGCCGAACCCGAACCG
>DATAFJ010000174.1:0-1707 GCA_036257535.1 Vicinamibacterales bacterium
GCCGGCGGACGACCCGGGCCTGGGCGCCCGCCTCAAGAAAGAATACGGCATTGCGAGCGTCGAGCATCTGACGAGCTGCTCGACCTGCCATCGATGAGTCATTTGGTGATCTCGTGATTTGGCGATCTCGTGATTTTGGGCGATCTCGTGATTTGGTGATGTCGGTTGGGCAATCACAAGATCACCAAATCACTAATTCGCCAAATGCGCCCGAAGGGAACCATGAAGGTTGAGTTCTGGCGGAGCATGGAGGAATACGCGGCCTCCAGGGAAATCGAGGAGCTCGTGCATCGCGAGTTCCCCGCGCTCGCCTCGGAATTCACCGATCCTGTCGGACGCCGCCGTTTCCTGCGGCTGATGAGCGCCTCGCTTGCGCTCGCCGGAGCGGGCGCGTGCACGCGGCAGCCACGCGAATCGATCGTTCCCTACGTCCGGCAGCCTGAAGAAATCATTCCGGGAAGGCCACTGTTCTTCGCGACCGCGCTGGTCGACAACGGCGTCGCGACGCCGGTCCTCGTCGAGAGCCACATGGGACGCCCCACGAAGATCGAGGGGAATCCCGAGCATCCGGCCAGCCTCGGCGCGACCGACGCGCGGGCCCAGGCCGCCGTCCTCACGCTCTACGACCCGGACCGCGCGCAGACGATCAGCAACCGGGGCGAGGTGCGGCCCTGGGGCAGCTTCCTCGCCGCCATGCAGCTCGCGATGACGGCGCAGCGCGCCGCCCAGGGCGCCGGCCTGCGGATTCTTACGGGAACGGTGACGTCACCTACGCTCGCCGATCAGCTCGACACCCTGCTGAAAGAGCTACCGCAGGCGCGGTGGCACCGGTGGGAACCATCCGGCCGTCTCGCACCGCGCAAGGACTTCATCTACCGCTTCGATCGCGCCGACGTCGTCCTGGCGCTCGACAGCGACTTTCTGAGCTGCGGTCCCGGTCATATCCGGTACGCGCGCGACTTTGCCTCGCGACGCCGGGATGCCGCCGGGTCGAAGCAGCCGTTCCGCTTCTACGCGGTCGAGAGCTGCCCGTCGACGACGGGCTCGAAGGCCGATCACCGGCTGCCGCTCAAGCCGTCCGAGATCGCCCTGTTTGCCCGAGCGCTCAACGGAGCCGCGCAGCCGTCCGAACAACACGCGGCATTCACGGACGCGGTTCTGCGCGATCTTCGCGCGCACCGCGGGCGATCGATTGTCACGGCGGGCGACGCGCAGCCGGCGGAGGTGCACGAAGAGGTCCGGCGCCTCAACGAAGCGCTCGGAAACATCGGCACGACGGTTGTCGCCGCGCAACCCGTCGAGGCTCGTCCTGTGGATCACGCGGCCTCGATTGCGGAGCTCGCCGCCGACATGGCCGCCGGCCGCGTGAGCCTCCTCATGATCATCGGCGGGAATCCCGTGTTCGACGCGCCGGCCGACCTGAACTTCGCGGAAGCCCTGAAGAAGGTCGGTCTCGCGGTGCACGTCTCGCTCTTCGAGGACGAGACGTCGGAGTTCTGCCACTGGAACATCCCGCTGTCGCACACGCTCGAGTCGTGGAGCGACGCGCGCGCGTACGACGGGACCGAATCCATCATCCAGCCGCTCATCGCGCCGCTGTACGCCAGCCGCACGGCTCATGAAGTGCTCGCCATGCTCACGTCGCGCCCGGAACGCTCCTCGTACGACATCGTCCGCGAGTACTGGTTCAAGACCCGTGGTCTCGAC
>DATAFJ010000176.1:0-27413 GCA_036257535.1 Vicinamibacterales bacterium
AGCTGCCAGGTCTCGAACAGGTTTGCCGACACGCGGCGCGCGACCAGCCGCTGCGGCTCGCCGCGGCCGGTCAGCGTCACGCTCTCGCTTCGCGTCGCCGCCAGCAGGCTGAACGATCTACTTGCGTCGCGGAGATCGACGTAGTCCGCGTAGGAGAACTGTCCTCGCGTGGTCTGGCTCCGCGGGTTGAGCGCCCAGATCCAGCCGAGTGAGTCAGGATCCCCAATCGGCAGCGGGCGGAGCACGAGCAGATTCACGAACGAGAAGATCACGGTGTTTGCGCCGATCGCGAGCGCGAGTGTCAGAATGACGATGACGGCATAAGCGGGACGGCGGAGGAGGAGCCGAAGCGCAAATCGCAGATCCATTGGAGGAGATGACGGTTCCGGCCGCGGCGCGGTTCCCCCCTCGTCGTGGTAAGGAGTAAGATGACGCGCTTGTGAAGGAACGGAACAAGCCCAGGTTCTCCGGCGAACAGATCTCCGAGCTCACGACCAACCGCTTGTCCGTCTACCTTCGCTGCCTCAACGCGCTCGACGCGGCAGACGTCAAGACCATCTCGTCCAAGGAACTTGCCGAGCAGTTCCACCTGAACGCCGCGCAGATCCGGAAGGATCTCGCGTACTTCGGCGAGTTCGGCATTCGCGGCGTCGGCTATTACGTCACGGAGCTGCGGCAGCACCTCCGACAGATCCTCGGCCTCGACCGACACGTCAAGGTCGCGATCATGGGAGCGGGGAACCTGGGGCTCGCGCTCGCCGACTATCCTGGCTTCCGGCGGGAAGGTTTCGAGATCGCGGCGCTCTTCGACGCCGAGCGCGACAAGATCGGCCAGCGCTCGCGCACCGGCGTGCGGATCCACGACATCCAGGACCTCCGGGCGATCGTCCGCCGCGATCGAATCGGCATCGCGGTGATCGCGGTTCCCGCGGAATCCGCGCAGCCCGTCGTGGACGCCGTCGTCGCCGCTGGAATCAAGGCCATCCTGAACTTTTCGCCAGGGGCGCTGAAGGTGCCGGAATCGGTCAAGCTGAAGAGCGTCGACCTCACCGTGTCGCTCGAAAGCCTGTCGTTCTTCCTGGCGCAGGGAGGAATGGATGAAGAACCGTAAGGGCCCGCGGCTTTCGCATGTCGACGCACGTGGGCGCGCGCGCATGGTGGACGTCGGCGCGAAGCCGATCACCCGGCGGGAAGCGGTGGCCCGTGGCCGAATCAGGATTTCGTCCGAGGCGCTCCGGCTTATTCGCCGCGGCCAGATCGCCAAGGGCGATCCGCTCGAGACGGCGCGCCTCGCCGGCATCATGGCAGCCAAGCGCACCGCCGGCCTGATTCCACTGTGCCACCCGCTTCCGCTCTTGCACGTGGCGGTCGAGCTGACGGCCCGCCGCGACGGGTACGAGATCGAGGCGCGCGTCGGCACCGAAGCGCAGACCGGCGTCGAGATGGAGGCGCTGACCGCCGTCGCCGTCGCCGCCCTGACGATTTACGATATGGTCAAAGCGGCCGATCGCACCATGTCCATCGGCGACATTGTGCTCGTCGAGAAACGTGGCGGCCGTTCGGGCGATTACCGTCGACGATGAAGGTCCTGGTTGCCAACTACAGCGACTGGAGCGCATGGGATACGCCGGGTTGGGTGCTGGAGCGCATGCGCGCTGCCGTCCCTGACGTCGAGTTCGTTCACGCACGAACGCCGGAGGAGGGCGTGCGGAAGATTTCCGATGCCGAGGTCGTCTTCAGTTCCGTCGTGAGATCGGAGATGTTCGACGCGGCGGGGCGTCTTCGCTGGATCCACAGTCCCGCGGCCGGTATCGGAGGGATGCTGTTTCCTTCGCTCGTGGCGTCCGATGTCATCCTCACGAACTCGCGCGGGATGCACGCCGAGACGATTGCCGAGCACGTGATCGCCCTGACGCTCGCGCTGTTCCGCGGTTTGCCGAACGCGGTACGCCGTCAATCCGAGCGTGTGTGGGCGCAGGAAGAGCTGAGCGTGCCTGGCCCCCGCCTGCTCCGGGGCTCGACCATGGGGATCGTGGGGCTGGGCGGCATCGGCGCGGCGATCGCCGCGGCGGCTTCAGGGCTCGGCATGACAGTCGAAGGCATACGCAGGCGGGCGAACGCCGAGCTGCCGCCGGGTGTTCAGGCCGCCTATCCGATTGCCGCGCTGCACGAACGGCTCCCGCATTGGGACGTTGTCGTGCTCGCCGCGCCTCAAACGCGGGAGACCGAGGGCCTGATCGGTGCGCCTGAGCTCGCGCGGATGCGCCGGACCGCGATTCTCGTGAACATCGCTCGCGGTAAGCTCGTGCGGGAGGCGGATCTCATCGACGCGCTCGTTCGCGGAGTCATCGGCGGCGCCGCACTCGACGTTGTCGAGCACGAGCCGCTCGACCCGGTGAGCCCGTTGTGGAGCCTGCCGAACGTGCTGATAACGCCGCACGTCGCCGGTTTCCGTCCGCAGTACTGGGAGCGGCTGGCCGATCTGTTCCTGGAAAATCTGCATCGGTATCGCGCCAACGAACCGCTGCTCAACGTCGTCGACAAACAGGCAGGATACTGACGATGGCGATGCCAAAGGCCGAGGGCCCACTGCTGCATGCCGAAGGCCAAGTGCCAGACGCGGACGCAGTCAGGACGCTCGCGATGCTGCCGTTCTTCGTGCACGGGCGCTACCCGCGGTCGGAGTTCATGGGCCGCAGCCTGAGCGGCGGCATTCAGTGGCAGTCGACGAAGGCATTCTTCGAGCGCATCCGCGACGTCAGCCTCGGGCTGACCGCGCTCGGACTCTCGCGCGGAGATCGCGTCGCGATTATCTCGGAGAGCCGGCCGGAGTGGCTGATCGCCGATCTGGCGATCCTGATGGCGGGCGGCGTCAGCGTAGCCGTCTATCCCACGCTCGCGGACCAACAGGCGCGATACATCCTGCAGGATGCCGGCGCCCGTTGGGTCTTTGCCTCGACGGCGGCCCAGGTCGAGAAGATCCAGCAGGTCCGTCACCAGCTGCCCGCGCTCGAGGCGGTCGTGGTCATCGAGCCTCCAGCCAGCCTCGGCGGAGGATCAGTGCTGACGATGGACGAGGTGGCCGAGCGCGGCCACGCACGAATCGTCGCGGCGTGGGGCGGCGCGAAGGAGTTCAAGGACTCGGCGCAGGCGATCCAGCCCGGCGATCTGGCGACGCTCATTTACACGTCGGGCACGACCGGCGAGCCGAAGGGCGTCATGCTCACCCACGCGAACCTCGTCTCGAACGTGCACGCCAGCCTCGAAATGTTTCCCGTCGGGCACGAGGACGTAGCGCTCTCGTTTCTGCCGCTCAGTCACGCATTCGAACGCCTCGTGTCGTACCTCTACCTCTCGGCTGGCGTCACCGTCGTATTCGCGGAGTCCCTCGAGACAATCGCACGCGACGTCGCCGCCGTCCGGCCCACGGTGATGACGGCGGTGCCGCGCGTCTTCGAGAAGCTACACACGCGGATCGTCGACAAGGGCACCTCCGGGTCGTTCCTCAAGCGGCTTCTCTTCAAGTGGGCGATCGACGAGGGCCGTCGCAACGGTCTGCTGCGCGGCCTTGCCGACCGGCTGGTCCTGCGCAAGATCCGACAGGGCCTCGGAGGGCGTCTCGAGAACCTGGTGTCCGGCAGCGCCCCGCTCTCCAAAGACATTGCCGAGTTTTTCTTCGCCTGTGGGTTCAAGATCATGGAAGGCTACGGGCTGACCGAGACGTCGCCGGTCCTGACCGTCAACCCTCCCAGTGCGCCGCGGATTGGCACCGTGGGCCGCGCGATTCCGGGCGTGGAGCTGCGCATCGCCGAGGATGGCGAGATCCTCGCGCGCGGACCGAACGTGATGGTTGGCTATTACAACAAGCCTGAGGCGACGGCCAACGCGCTCGATGGCGGATGGTTCCACACGGGAGACATCGGCCAGATCGATGCTGACGGGTACCTGACCATCACCGATCGAAAGAAGGACCTGCTCGTCACGTCGGGCGGCAAGAAGATCGCGCCGCAGCCGATCGAGGCCAGGCTCAAGGCCAGCCCGCTCGTCGCCGAAGCGGTGTTGCTCGGCGATCGCCGCAAGTACCCGGTAGTGCTGCTCGTCCCCGACTTCGCCGTGCTCGAGCGGCGGCTGCGCGATCTTGGCCGTCCACCCGCTTCGCGCGACGAGCTGCCCGGCCGCCGTGATGTCGTCGCGCTCTACGAGGAGGTCGTCGACGCGCTCAACCGCGATTTGGCGCAGTTCGAGCGCATCAAACGCGTCGCGATTCTGCCGCGCGAGTTCACGATCGAATCGGGCGAGCTCACGCCGACGCTCAAGGTCAAACGCAGGGTCGTCGAAGAGCGGTACAGGGACGCGATCGAAAAGCTGTACGGAAGCGAATAGGGTGCACTGGGTGCATTAGGTGCATTGGGTGCATTGGGTGCGGGTGCACGGAGTGCTTTAGGTGCGGGTGCACGGAGTGCACTAGGTGTGGCGCGCCCGCGGCGCCTTCGTAGAGCGCAGGTATCGATGAAGTCGCGAGACGGCTACCATCGCGCGCTTTGCGAGATTCTGCGCCTCTTGGAGATCCTCTGCGCTGAAGTAGCCGGCCATTGCCCCTCGAGTAGGAGATCTGGCGTTTCGCCAAGAGATCCGCGAGCGATTCGCGTGAACTGCGCGAATTCTGGATGGTCGAAACGATAGAAACCCTCGGCAAGGTTCCGGCAGACCGCGCTGATCGAGTCCCGAAGCTGCGATCGAAACTTGAGTTCCCTTGAAGCGGGCCCCGTCTCAGTCATCCTCCACACAAGCGAGCGCAACTGGTCAGCCAGCTGCCAGGCGATCAGCTCTGTGTGGTCCCGAACCGACACGATATGCATGAGAGCATGGTCCGTGCCGCCAGCAATCTTCAGATATTTCGCTTCAGTCGGCACTGACGATGGCAATTTTCACAGCCTCCTGCTGGTCAGCCCATCGCACTTTCTGCCTGGCCGCACCTAATGCACCCAATGCACCCGCACCTAGTGCACCCAATGCACCTGATGCACCTAATGCACCTGATCGGGCGGCGGCTCAATATGAATAATCGCGTCCACGATCTGCGGATAGCGTTCCATCAGCCGATCCTTCACGACGTGTGACAGCCGGTGCGCCTCGTCGAGGCGCGTCTCGGGCGACAGCCAGACGTGCAGATCGAGGAAGACGTGATCCGCCGCGCCTCGCGTGCGGATGTGGTGGCATCCCAGCACGCCGGGCACCGAGACGACCACGTCGCGCAGGTCGTCGTCGGCAATCACGATTCGATCCGAGAGAATTCCCGAGGTCTCGCGGGCAATCTGATAGCCGGTGCGCGCAATGACGATGGCGACCGCCAACCCGCTGAGCGGATCCAGGACCGGAAACCCGAGGCGCACACCCGCGAGCGAGGCGAGAACACCCAGCGACGTCAGGACGTCGCTGCGCGTGTGCATGGCGTCGGCCAGCAGCAGCTCGCTCGTCAGGCGGCGCGCCGCGCGCCGTTCGTACCGCACGACGAACATGTTCACGGCCAGCGTCGCCAGCATAATCGCGAAGCTGAGCCGCGTGACCTGCGGTGCTGACGTGCCGCCGAGATGCGCGAGCGCGCTCCTCACGATCTCCTCGACGACGAGTACGAGCATGACGACGATGGCGGCTGCCGCGAGTGTTTCGTATTTGCGATGACCGTAAGGGTGATCGAGGTCGGGCGGCTTGCGGGAAGCGCGCACCCCGACGAGCGCGATGACGTTCGATGCCGCGTCGGTGAGCGAGTGAAAGCCGTCGGAGATGATACCGACCGTGGAGGTCGCGTATCCGAAGATCAGTTTGGTGAGACCAACCGCGAGGTTGGCGAAGAGAACGGTGACGAGAACCCGGCTGACTTCTCGGTAGCGATCCTTCAGAACAGCCTGGCTTTGGGCAGCGGCCACCAGCGCAGCTGCACTTTGCCGATGATGTACTTCTTCGGCACCTCGCCCCAGTGGCGGCTGTCGGAGCTGTTGTTCCGGTGGTCGCCCATCACGAAGTAATAGCCTTCCTGGATGACCTTCGGGCCCCAGTCCTCGTGGCTTCGGAACTCGAGCGGCACGTAATCGTCGTCAATCGGCACTTCGTTGCGATAGACGCGGCCGTCGACGATCCGGACCTGATCCCCTTCTTCGGCGATGACGCGCTTGACGAACGACTTGTCGGGGTTCAGCGGGTAATACAGCATGACGATGTCGCCGACCCGCGGGTGACCGACGCGATACGCAAGCTTGTTGACAATCAGCCGATCCTGATCGGCGAGCGTAGGCGCCATGCTCTGGCCCTCAACGCGCGCGACCTGGAACCCGAACGTGACGATGAGCGTGGCGTAGACGGCCGCCGAGACAAGCGTCTTGAACCAGGCGACGAGCTCTTCGCCGACGCGTGCGAGCTGGGACGGGCCCCGCTCCTGCGCCGGACGCGCAGCCGGCGCCGCTTCGAGCGTGGCATTTCCGGGCGCGGCAAGGGCACCAATCGTGGCCAGGCCGAGGGCGGCGTTCCCCTCGAGCGCACCTTCAGCCGGGCTCAGCGCCGGCGCTTCGATGAGGATCGGCGCGGGCTCGTGCAACAGCGACGCTTCGGCGACTTCAGGCGAGTCCGGTTGAGACTGCGTGTCGTGCGTCTCGCTCATAGCCTGAGATACTCCCGTAACCGGCGCGTCTGTGCCCGGCTGACCGGGATCTCCGTGCCCTTCACGTCTTTCATTTTCAGGATGTAGTTCCTGCTCACCCAAGGAACGATCTCCTTGATCTTGTGGATATTGACCAGGTGCGACCGGTGGACCCGCCAGAACGAGGCCCGGTCGAGTCGGGCCTGCAATTCATCCAACGTCCCGTAGTTGGACGTTCCAGACACCGTCCCGGTTGCGACCGTGATCACATCGTCTTGCACCGACGCGTGCACGATCTCGTCCGCCGAGATGAGGAGGAAGCGCTCGCCAACCTTCAGCGCCAGCTGCTCGTTCCGGCCTTGCCGATCGGCGACGAGCTGAATCAGGCGCTCCAACTCCTCACGTTTGAGCGCCTGACCTCGCCCGCTGCCCGTGGGCCGTCCAGCGCCCACTCGGCGCCGAACCTTGTCGATCGCCTGCTCGAGCCGGCGCGGTTCGACCGGTTTGAGCAGGTAGTCCACCGCGTTCACTTCGAACGCCTCGAGGGCGTACTGGTCGAACGCCGTGACGAACACGATGTGCGCATCGACATCCTGCTCGACGAGGCGACGCGCCACTTCGAACCCGGTCAGGCCCGGCATCTGGACGTCGAGCAGCACGAGGTCGGGTTCGTTGTCCGCGATGACACGCACCGCGTCTACACCGTTGCCCGCCTGGCCGACCACCTCGACCCCGCCCACGCGCTCGAGCTGAAAACAGAGCTCCTCGCGCGCGAGCTCCTCGTCGTCGACGACGATGGCCCGGAGCTCCATTTTAGGCGGTCACGCGCTCGGGCACCAACAGCTCGGGGATCTCCATCCTCGCGCAGGTGCCCTGTCCCGGAACACTGCTCAGCTTCAGCTGATAGTTTGCGCCGTAAATGACCTTCAGGCGCTCGTTGACGTTGTTCAGCCCGATCCCGCCGCCGAAGACGCCGTCGATCCGTGCGGTCTCGATACCGAGGCCGTTGTCCACGACTTCAATCACGGCATGGCCGTCGACGCGTGCCGCCTTTATCGTGATACGACCACCACCGACCTTTCGTGACAGGCCGTGCTTGATCGAGTTTTCGACGAGCGGCTGCAGGATCATGCTCGGCACGACCAGATCCAGGCTGTCGGCGGTGACGCTCTTCTCGACTTTCAAGGTCGGGCCGAACCGGACCGTCTCGATGTCGAGGTACTCGTCGATCGCTTCGAGCTCCTCGCGGAGCGTGACGAAGTGATCCTGGCTGCGCAGCAGCCGGCGCAGCAGGCCCGACAACTTGACGATGAGCGTGCGCGCCGTTTCCGGCTGCGAACGGATGAGCGACGAGATCGACGTCAACGTGTTGAACAGGAAGTGCGGGTTGATCTGGCTCGCGAGCGCTTCGATGCGCGCCGTCATGAGCAGCTGCTCCTGCTCCTGCAGCCTGTGCTCGATGCGGGCGGTGTTCCAGATCTTGATTGGAATCGCGACCGAGAGGACTGCCGAGAGACAGGTCAGCGTCCAGAGCCAGGCGTTCGTCGGCGGCAGATAGAAAAGCCTGAACGCGCCGAACCGGTAGCCGAGCGCCTGCCGCAGAATCTCGAGCGCGATCGGTGCGGCGAGCAGGATGACGTGCCAGTCGATGTGAAGCCGGCGCAGCAGGCTCCACGCATGACGATGAAGGCCGGTGAAGAACAGCGGCGAGACGCCCCAGATCGCTTCCTTCGGGCAGACCTCGCGCAAGCCGCCGCCAGCGAATCCGGAGCCGATCATCATCGGAATCGCGATGAACTCGCCGCCGATGAACGCCGGCAGCGCCACGAGCGCTCCCACGATCGCACCGGCGTAGGGTCCGGCGATGAGTCCCGCCAGAAACGCTCCTTCGAGCGAAAGATCGGCGGCGTCGTAGTTGAGGAGCAGCCGGGCAGTCACGCCGGCCGTGAGCGGCAGGCCCAGGCAGGCCGCGAACACGAGCCGTTCGGGCCACTCGCGTTTTTCCGTGAGCAGAATCCGCCGGAACCAGGTGAACCGGACGAGCATCGTCGCCAAGATGGCAGCGACGGCAAGCTTCACCATCAGCGTGACGAGCAGGAACTCGTCGGCCGACAGGAACTTTGGTTCGTGGAGCACGAGCTACAGCCCTAAATGATAGCAGAACTGGACTTGTAGCTCCGTACGGCCGTGACGCGGCGTGATATCATGGGCCGTCATGCTCCGGTCGGCCGCCGCTTTCGTCAAGGGCTTCGCCCTCACCTTCAAACACCTCTTCAAGAAGCCGGTTACGGTCAATTACCCGGACCAGAAAGTGCCGGTCTTCCCGAAGTATCGGGGCAAGCAGGTGCTGATGCGGGACGAGAACGGCCTCGAGAAGTGCGTCGCGTGCGGGTTGTGTGCCGTCGCCTGTCCGGCGGACGCGATTTACCTGGAGGCGACCGAGAACGACGGCACCGTTCAGGCCGGTCCGCGTTACGCGTCGATCTATCAGATTCACAAGACGCGCTGCATTTTCTGCGGCTACTGCGAGGAGGCCTGTCCGGTCTCGGCGATCTTCATGGGGAAGGATTACGAGCTCGCCGTCTACAGCAAGGATGACTTCATCTGGGACAAGAAGGATCTGCTGGTCCCGGCCGCGAACTCTTCGGCGCGGTAGGCGACGTTCACGCCGATTTCACTGCCGTCCGCCGCGTCATGCGGCGGCATCCTGACATCCCGTTCTGGCTCTGCGTCGGCGACATAGGCGACGACGCAGGCGTGTATGAAGACGTGCCCGCGCCGCTCTACTGGATCAAGGGGAATAACGAGGACTTCGATTTCGTACTGGGCAGGAACGAGGGCCCGAGCCTCGAGAATCCGGGCACGGTTCCCAATCTGCGATACATCCCGAACGGCGTCGAGGTCGACATCGATGGCCTTCGCGTAGCAGGCATCGGCGGTACGTTTGCGCCGACGTGGTACGACAAACGTGCGAGTGAGCTCGTCAAGAAGGGAAAGGACGACAAAAGGCGTCACTTCGTGCGCGAAGAAGTCGAGAAGGTGAAAGCCATGAGCGGGCTCGACCTCCTCCTGACGCACGAAGCGCCGCGTCCGTTCCGCGTCGGCGGGCACGACGCGGGCAAGACGCCGATCAACGAGATGCTCGTGTCGGCGAAACCGCGTCTGCACCTGTTCGGACATCACCACCGGTTCGTGCAGATGACGGCGTCGGGGGTCCGGTCGGTCTGCCTCGATCTCGTGTCGCGCTCGTACCTGCTGATAAACCGGCAAACGCTCGATTACGAGCACGTACCACTACAATAGTCCGATGCCCCTGCTCCCGTTTCTCGACGCACTGGACCAGCGGGTGCTCGTCTGCGACGGCGCGATGGGGACGATGCTCTATGCAAAGGGGATCTTCCTCAACCGGTCGTTCGACGAGTTGAACCTGACACAGCCGGACCTCGTCGCCGAGGTCCACCAGGCCTACGTCCGCGCCGGCGCCGACATCGTCGAGACCAATACGTTCGGAGCGAACCGGATCAAGCTGGGTGCCTTCGGGCTCGCTGAGCGCGTCCACGCCATCAACGTGCAGGGTGCGCGCATCGCCCGGCACGCGGCGCGCGAACAGGCGTACGTCGCCGGTGCGATCGGTCCACTCGGCATCCGGATCGAACCGTGGGGCAAGACCGGTGTCGACGAGGCGGAGGAGTACTTCCGTGACCAGGCGCGGGCGCTGCTCGAAGGAGGCGTCGATCTCTTCGTTCTCGAGACGTTCCGCGATCTGAACGAGATGGCAGCGGCGCTCCGCGCGGTGCGCAGCGTGTGCCGCCTTCCGGTCGTCGCCCAGATGACGACCGAAGAGGATGGCAACAGCCTGGACGGCACGCCGCCCGAGAAGTTCGGCCCGGCGCTCGAATCGATCGGCGCGGACGCGATCGGCGTGAACTGCAGCGTAGGTCCTGCCGCGATGCTCGACACGGTCGAGCGCATCGCGCGCGTAACCCAGTCCCGCCTCTCGGCGCAGCCGAACGCCGGAAAGCCGCGGGACGTCGAGGGGCGCAACATCTATCTCTGCTCGCCGGAGTACATGGCATCGTACGCGCGGCGCTTCATCCTTCATGGCGTGAAGATCGTCGGCGGCTGCTGCGGGACGACGCCCGATCACATCCGGCAGATCAAGGCGGCGGTCAGGGCTCTTGCGCCCCCGGCGCCGCAGCCCGCAGAGCAGAAATCGTCTGCCGCGAGCGCTCGCCGAGAGGCGTCGTCGCTCGCCCAGGCGGAAGGGGCGCGCCCTGTCGATCGCGACGACAAATCGAGGATGGCGAACGCGCTCGGGCGGAACAACTTCATCGTCTCGGTGGAGCTGCTGCCGCCGCGAGGTCACCGGACCGACGGGTTGGTGGATCGCGCGCGAGCGCTGAAGATCCACGGCGTCGATCTCGTCGCCGTGCCGGACAGCCCGCGCGCGAGCGCGCGGATGAGCGGGCTGGCGATGGCGGTGCTCGTTCAGCAGCAGACGGGCCTCGAGCCGATCCTCCACTACGCCTGCCGCGATCGAAATCTGCTGAGCATGCAGTCGGATCTGCTCGGCGCTCACGCCATGGGTGTCCGGAACCTGCTGATCATTACGGGCGACCCGCCGAAGGCGGGGGATTATCCGGATGCGACAGCCGTTTTCGACGTCGATTCGATCGGATTGACCAACGTCGTATCACGGCTGAACAACGGGCTCGACATCGGAGGTCAGCCAATCGGCGCGCCGACCGCGTTCCACATCGGCGTGGCGCTGAACCCGGCCGCGCCGAATCTCGACGAGGAAATCCGGCGCTTCGAGTACAAGGTCGAGGCGGGCGCCGAATTCGCCATCACCCAGCCCGTCTATGACGTGCCCGCGTTCGCTCAGGTACTCAAACGCATCGAGCACGTCCGGATTCCGATCGTGGCCGGGCTGGCGCCGTTCGAGAGCCTGCGCCACGCGGAGTTCATGGCGAACGAGGTGCCGGGCGTGTTCGTCCCGGAGGCAATCTTGCAGCGTATGCGCCAGGCTGAGGCCTCCGGCCGCGCGGCGACCGAAGGGGTCGCCATCGCGCGCGAAGTGGCCGGTGCGCTGCGGGGTCTCGTGCAGGGATTGCAGATCAGCGTGAGCGCCGCGGCCGACCCGCTCCCCGCCGTTATGGGCGTCCTCGAAGTGTGCACGCCGTGAGCGGGTTACGCGGGGGTCTCGTGGTATATTCGGCAAACTTATGTCGCTGCTGAAACTCGACGATCGGGACGACTACATCGCGGCTGCGGACGCCGCGACCCGGGCGCTGTCGGTTGCGGAGGTCGAGAACGACTTCGTCGAGGGCGTGTACGACAAGCTGGCGAAGGTCTACGACCTCGTGTTCGGGCCCACGCTCCATCCCGGGCGGGTGCAGGCGATACGCCGGATGGGATTGAAGACGGGTGAGCGCGTGCTCGAAGTCGGCGTCGGGACCGGCATCAACATTCCGCTCTATTCGAAGGACTGCCAGATCACCGGGATCGACTTTTCAGCCTCGATGCTCGAGAAGGCGCGCGACAGGGTGGCGCGCGGCGCCGTGCGCGCGGTGCGCCTGCTGCAGATGGACGCCGCCGACCTGAAGTTTCCCGACGACAGCTTCGACATCGTCTACGCGCCGTATCTGATCAGCGTGGTGCCCGATCCGGTGAAGGTGGCGCAGGAGATGCGCCGCGTCTGCCGCCGCGGCGGGCGCATCGTCTTTCTCAATCACTTCCTCAGTCCGAATCCGATCCTCTCGCGCGTCGAGCGCATGATTTCACCGCTGACGATTCACATCGGTTTCAAGTCGGACCTCGATCTGCCGGCGTTTCTCACGCAGGCGAATCTCAAGCCGGTCTCGATCGAGAAGGTCAACATCCCCAAGATCTGGTCGCTCGTCACCTGTCTCAAGGACTAGCACCTTGAGCACTCTGAGCACGTAGCACCCTGAGCACCTTTAGAAGGGCTTCTCGAGCGACTCGCTCTGCGTCGTGAAGAGCTCCGCGCCGGAGTCGGTGATGAGCATGTCGTCTTCGAGCCGGACGCCGAACTCCCCGCGAAGGTAGATCCCGGGCTCGTCGCTGAAGGTCATGCCCGGCGCGAGCGGCAGCGTATTGCCCTTCACGAGATACGGCCACTCGTGGCCATCCATCCCCATCCCGTGGCCCACGCGGTGCGTGAAATGCGCGTATCCCGGTCCGAATCCCGCGTCCTCGATGACCTTTCGCGCCGCGGCATCGACCGCCTCGCACGGCACGCCCGGCCGCGCCGCCGCCAGCGCCGCGTCCTGCGCCTTCCGCTCGATGTCGAACACGCGCTTCATCTTGTCGGTGGGCTTGCCGAGGACGAACGTTCGGGAGATGTCCGAGGCGTAGTCCTCTACGCTGCAGCCGCCGTCGATGAGCAGGATCGTGCCCTCGCGGATCACCTGCGGCTGGATCGAGCCGTGCGGGAGTGCGGAGTAGGGGCCGACCTGCACACCTGCGCCACCGCTGAAGCCGAGCCGGCTGTGCGCGGCGGACACGAGACGCGCGAAATCGTTCTGGGTCATGCCTTCCTTCAGGGACTCGTACGCGGCCTTGTACGCTTTCCAGGTGACCACGGACGCGAGTCGCATCAGCGCCTGTTCGTGAGCGTCCTTGATCATGCGGCAGCCCGCGGTGATCGGCGTGCCGCTCGCGAGCTTGACGGCCGGCGCCGCCTGCGCGACGCCGTCGCTGAACACGAACTTGATCGTCTCCTCGACGCCCAGCCGGCCGGACGACACGCCGCGGTCCCGAAGCCCTTTCGCCACACGTTCGTAGGGGCTCTCGTGCTCCTGCCACGTGCGGACGTCGGCCGCACCACCCGCGAACGGGCCGAGCGCGATCTGCTCGCGCGCGCGGTCCTCCTCGAACGCGGGACACACGACGAAGGGTTCGCCTTTCTGCGGCAGCACGAAGGCGAAGAGCCGCTCGGCGCCGCTCCACCGCATGCCGGTGAAGTAGCCGAGCGACGTCCCGGAGCACAGCATCAGCGCGTCGATCTTTTCTTTCGCCATGAGCGCGCGCGCCTTCTCGATGCGCCCGCGGCGCTCGTCGGAAGTGATCGGCGTGGCGCGGTCCGCCATCGACGACAGCGCTGCGATCGGCGGTGGAACGTCCGTCTGCGGTTGTTCGACGATGGAGCCTTCGGCGCGGGTCGCGCGACCCAGACCTGCGATCAGGGGAAGAGAGAGAAGCGTTCGACGGGACAGATGCACGTGAATCCTCCTACACGACGGAAGCGGGTGCGTGAGCGGCGCCACGCGACACGCGGAAGGCCCAGACGACGAGTGCGGCGAAAAACATGAAGCCGATGAGCGCCGTGTCGAAGTACCACGCGCGCGTGTTGGTCGTGAACGGGAACGTGAATGACACGTTGAGCGCGAAGATGAGCGCCGCGCCTGCGAGCAGGCCGAAGCGCAGGAAGACGAACAGGATCAGACACGCACCGGTGATCGACGCGGCGATTGTGAACGCGTCTTTGGACTCGTACCCGCGCAGAAAGAGGAGAGTGACGACTGCAGTCGCCGCGATCGCCGCCAGCGACACTTTCCGCAGCACGAGCCGCGCTCCCACCAGCAGCATCAGCACGACCAGTGCCGTCAGCACGACGTCGTCCGGCTGCGTCAGGAACGCGCTCAGCGTTTGTCGAATTCCCAGCAGCGGCTCGAGACGGACGTTGCCGAGATCCGAGGACGGTCGTCCCATCAGCGTCGGCAGGAAATACTGGAGCCGTATCAGAACGGACGAAATCAGCCCGGCCAGGAGGCCGATGAGGATGTCGCGTCCGATCATCGGATCGCTGACGCGGCCCGTCAGCATCCGGCTCCACGCAATGAGCAGGTTCGGCCAGAAACGTCGCGCGGCCGGCTCGAGTGCCAGGTACAGCATCCAGATCGCGCCGGCGGTAAACAACGCGACGCTGGCGCCACGGAAAAATTGCGTCCACTCGATGCCAAGGTGCGGCACATGGTGTGTACCCAGGAGGAACTCTATGGTCTGAACCGTGAAGACGAACGCCGCAAGACGCAGCGCGCCGTCACGATCGCCTCGCCCGGCGCGAACGTTCCGCCGAGCCATCACCGCAGCGGCAAGAAGGCTCCCCGCCAGCAGTACGAGTGAGATGTACTGCTCCCAGGATTCGCTTCCGGGCGGGAGTTGCTCCAAGGCGGGACGGGTCCAGGAGCCGATCATCGCGAAGTACACAGGCCGCCCCTGGTGTGCGGCCGCCTCGACGCGGACCCTCTCGGCTTGCGGGCCAAGCATTCCGTTCCACGCAGCGCGGGTGTCCGCGAAATACGGCGGTGTCCACCCGTCGGTCGTCGGCGTGAATGCCGTTCGATCGAGCCCAGCTTCCTGGAAAAGCGGGGCCCACGGATCGCTCGTCGCGGCATTCCCGTTTCGTGTGGCCGTGCCCGGCGCATCGGGCGTCTGACGCGGCACCGCGTCGAAATAGACCAGGCGGCCATCTGCGTCGAGGCGCAGCCGGATCATGTCGGAATAAATGCCCGGAGGATCGTTGAAGAGCGGCTCGTTCGCCACCTGCCACGAAATCAGTTCGCGCGGGCTCGTCCGGTACCAGAACGTGATCGCGGGAGGCTGGCCTGCCGAGATCCGCCGCCAGCGATCTTTCGACGCATCGGTCTTCGCGATATATCGAACGTAGTCGTTGTCCACCTCGAAGCTGAACAAGGAATCGACCGCGGGCGGATAACCGAGCCGGTTCACGATCTGCTCGGCGCGATCGACGAGCACCGCCGGGTTCTTGAACGGCGGCATGCGGCTCAGCACGGTGCTGCGATCGGCCATAGCCGCGAGCAGCAAGAGGCACGCACCGCAACCAATCGCGACCGACAACGCCTGCCGCTGCGTCAGCGACCCCGTGCTGCCGGCCGCTGCAACCATCTCCGGCGACGGCGTCTCCCCGGCGGCGAGCGCGGCCTCGAGCGGGCTCGCGCCCGGCAGGCCGGCGGCGACTGCGAGCGCCGAGGCGGGGCGCAAGGCCGGATCCGTCTCCAGGCAGCGCATGATCGCCCGCTCGATCGCCGGGCTTAGATCCGAGACGCTGGTGGACGGCGACGGTGGCGCGCTGCGTTCATGCTGTTTGACGAGATCGGCGATCGTCGGCGCGTCGAACGCGCGCCGGCCCGTGAAAACTTCGTAGAGCACGAGGCCAAGCGAAAACAGATCGCTCTTGACGGTGACCTCGCGCCCAGAGAGTTGTTCCGGCGCCATGTAGGCCGGCGTGCCGGCGCGGACGTCCTCTCCGGTCGACGCCGCGCCCGCGATGCCGAAGTCGGTCAGCCGCGCGCGTCCGCCGCCGTCGATCATGATGTTCGCCGGCTTGAGATCGCGATGCAGCACGCCGCGATCGTGCGCCGCGGCCAGCCCCGCGCAGAGCTGACGCGCTACTTCGACGCCCTTGTCGGCCGGCAGCCGTCCAATCCGGCGCAGCAACGAGGCCAGGTCCTCGCCGTCCACGTATTCCATCGAGAGAAAGTGGCGGCCGTCGGTCGATCCGATGTCGTAGACCCGGCACACGTTTGGATGCGAGACCTGTCGCGCCGTGCGTACCTCGTCATGGAAGCGCGCGAGCCGCGCCGGGTCCATCTCGAGCGACTCGGGAAGAAACTTGAGCGCCACCGGCTGCTCGAGCCGCAGATCGTCCGCCCGGTACACCTCGCCCATGCCGCCCCGGCCGAGCAGGCTCACGATCCGATAACGGTTGTCCAGGACGGTTCCAGGCGCGAATCGGCCGTGCCACACGGCCGTCCCCGGCGTCGTCGTCGTGATGCGCGGTTGATCGGAGAGCCGCGTTTCCGCCTCGGAAACGGCGGAACCGCAGGAGGGACAGAAGCGGCTGGAGTCGGCGAGGCCGGCGCCGCACGACGGGCAGATCACCCCGTGATTCTATTCAACTGTCTGCGAGAGCGTCGAGGATAAGCCCGGCGACCCCCTCCGCGCCGTCGGTCCGCGGTCGTGGCGGCGCGGCCTTCGACAGCACACGATCGATCGCGTGAGCCCAGCGGCCCGCAAGCAGGTCGGCCTGCGACAGAAACTCGCATCGGACGTAGCGGGGCATCTCGCGGACGAGCACGTCGTACTCGCGAAACCTGCCGCGTGACGTGTAGACGACGGCGGTGTCGTTCGCGGCGCACTCCGCGATGATGCCGAAGCCCGGCTTGGTCAGGACGACGTCGGCGGCGGCGACGAGGTCCTCGTAGCGATAACCCCATGCGTAGAGCTCGGCTTCGTTCAACATAACGACGCGCCCGTCACGCCGGCCGCCTCGATCGACGGCGTTCCCGCCGGAGCGCGAGACGGTCGTTTCGGCGAGCAGCAGCGTGCAACGCGCCAGACAATCGACCGCTTCGAACGGGACTCCCTTGACGCCGAATCCGCCGAACGAGGCGAGAACGACCGGCCCATCCGCAGGCAGCCCGAAGCGCCTTCGGACTTCGTCCGGATCGCGCGTGCTTCTACGTGCGACGAGTGGAACGTCCACGACCTCCCCGATCGATTCGAAGCCGCCGCACATCGGCAGGCGCCACGCGCCGCGCGCCTGCGCATAGGCGCCCCGGATGGCCGGAACGAGATCGGGCGCCGCGGCAACTTCGGGGTAGTCCTCGTAGATCCAATCCCATGTGAAGTTCCCGAAGGCATACGCGGGAATGCCCGCGCGTGACGCCGCGACGAATGCGAGCGGAGGAATGTCGGCAACCACGAGCCGCGCGCCCGATTGGACCAGCACCCGAGCCTCCTCGTCTGCCTTTCTGTCGAGGTCGCGATGAAACGCCGCGGCCCGCCGAATTGATTCCGGCGCGTCGAGGCTGAGGCTGTCCGCCTGGATGATGCCAGTATCGGATTCGACCGGATGGAAGTCGATCGGCGCGCGCGCCGTCAGGTCGAACAGCCAGCGCGGCGCGGACGTTCGGCACTGGATCGCGATGTCCGGGCGCATTCGTACGAGCGCGTTGATGACTTCGATGTCCCGTGACGCGTGGCCAAAGCCGTGGCCGGAGGTGTAGAAGACGACGGGATCGACGTTGGACAAATCCGCGTATTCCGCGCGGTCCGCGGCCTACCGAGGCCCCGAGCGCATCGCCGAGCCCGCGACGGGCTGCTCGGTGTCCGCGTCGGACCGGTTCGCGTCGGGCCCCGGCGTCGGAAGCGCGATCTCGAGCGCCTCGTCGAGGGTTTTCACCGGGACGAACGTCATCTCTCGGCGGACTTCCTCTGGCAGCTCGTCGACATCCACGTAGTTCTGCTGCGGCAGGATCAGCGTCTTGATTCCCTGGCGCCGTGCCGCGAGCGCCTTTTCGCGGATCCCGCCGACCGGAAGCACGAGCCCGGAAAGCGTGATCTCGCCGGTCATCGCGACGTCGTCTCGCACCGGCGCGTCGCGCAGCGCGGAGACGATCGCGGTCGCCATCGTCACACCCGCTGAGGGTCCGTCCTTCGGGATCGCACCGGCGGGCACGTGTACGTGGATATCGTTTTCGTTTAGCCGCTCGGAGGCGATACGCAGCTTGCGCGCCTCCTGCCGTACGTGGCTGAGCGCGGCGCGCGCCGACTCCTGCATCACGCTGCCGAGTTGTCCCGTCAGCGTTAGGTTGCCTTTGCCGCCCGGAAGCACCGCCGCCTCGACGAAGAGTACGTCGCCGCCTGTCTCCGTCCACGCCAGTCCTGTGGCCACGCCGGGTCGCGACGTCCTGAACGCGACGTCGGGCCGATACGGAGGAGGCCCGAGGTACTTCTCTAGCTCACCCGGCTCGATCGTGGTAGGCGGAGCGCTCTCGGGACTGGGCTCGGCCGCGATACGCGCTGCAACCTTTCGCGCCAACGTGCCGAGCCGCCGCTCGAGGCTCCGCACGCCCGCCTCTCGCGTGTACTCGGAAATCACGCGCCTGATCGTCACGTCCGGGACGACGATCTGCTCCGGCTTGAGCCCGTGCTCTGCGATCTGCCGCGGCAGAAGATACTTGCGCGCGATGTGCACCTTCTCCAGCTCGGAGTACCCGCTGAGCGTAATCACTTCCATCCGGTCGAGGAGCGCAGGATGGACGGTACCGAGCTGATTGGCCGTCGCGATGAACAGGACCTTCGAGAGGTCCAGTGGGATCTCGAGATAGTGATCACGGAACGAGTGGTTCTGCGCCGGGTCGAGCACCTCGAGCAGCGCGGCCGCGGGATCGCCCTGAATGCCGACGCTGATTTTGTCGATCTCGTCGAGCATCAGCACGGGGTTGATCGCGCCAGCCTGCTTCAACGCGGTAGCGAGTCGTCCCGGCAGTGCGCCGATGTAGGTCCGGCGATGGCCGCGGATCTCCGCCTCGTCGCGGACGCCGCCGAGCGAGATCCGCACGAACTTACGGTTCATCGCCCGCGCGATCGACTGGCCGAGCGACGTCTTGCCGACCCCCGGCGCGCCGCTGAAGCAGAGGATGGGACCCTTCATGTCCCCCTTGAGCTTTCGGACTGCCAGATACTCGACGATGCGCTCTTTGACTTTGTCGAGGTCGTAATGATCTTCGTCGAGGACGCGGCGAGCTTCAACGGGATCGAGCCGGTCCTCGGTCGTGACCGCCCACGGGATCTCGAGCAGCCAGTCGAGATAGGTCCGGATCATCTGGTACTCGGGTGACGCGGGCGTCATTCGCTCGAGCCGGCCGACCTCGCGCTCGGCCACGCCGTTGACCGCTTCGGGCAGGTTGGCCTCGGCCACGCGCCGGCGCAACTCCTGCACTTCACTGTCGCTTTCGCCGAGCTCGGACTGAATCGCTTTGAGCTGCTGGCGGAGCATGTACTGCCGCTGCGCGTCGCTCATTTCCGCTTCGGCGCGCGACGCGATCCGTCCCTTCATCTCGAGGACGTCGATCTCACGCGCGAGCGCGGCGGCGATCCCGCCGAGCTTGACCGAGAGGTCGTCCTCTTCCAAAAGCCGCTGCTTGTCTTCGGGCTTCAGATCGAGAACGCTTGCCAGCAGGTAGCAGATTCGCAGCGGATCGTCGAGACTCATGACGATCGCCTGGAGATCCGGCGCGAGGCCCGTTGCCACCGACATGCCGCGCTCGACGAGCTCTTGTATACGCCGGACCTGCGCGTCGACTTCAATCGTCCGCTCGACCTTCTCGGGCAGCGACTTGACGAGCGCCAGGATGACGCGCGCGTCACCTGTGCCTTCCTGGTTCAGGAACTCGGCGCGCGCCCGTGCGACCCCCTCGACCAGCAGCCGCACGCCGCTCGACGACTTCGCCATCTGCCGGATGAGACCCACGGTGCCGACACGCGCGAGGTCGGACGGCGCGGGATCGTCCGCCTCGACGTTCTGCTGCAGCATCAACACCATGCGGTCGCCTGCGAGCGCGCGATTGATCGCTTCGACCGAGACCGCGCGGTTCACCGACAGCGGGGCGGCGGTCAGGGGAAACACGACCGTCCGGCGCAGCGGCAGCACCGGCAGTTCGGATGGAATCTGGGGCGGCGGAGGATTGACAGCGTTCGCCATCGGTGTCCAGCTGTTCTCAGCCTACAAAACGCGGGGGCGCCGAAGCATCGGCGATGCGCCAGGCTGCTTCGAAGGTCAGCCGCGCCACGCGCACAAGCTTAGCGAAGTCTATCTTGTCCACGTCGTCTTCGGGAGTGTGGTAGTCGGGGTGCAGCCCCGTCGTCAGAAAAAGCGCGGGGATGCCACGCTCGAGGAACGACCACTGATCGCTTCGACGCAACAGGTTGTGGGAACCGCCGTCGTAGGACGTGCGGACATCGAGGCGTACCCGCACGTTCGCCTCGCGCACGGCCTCGGTCAGATCCGGGCTGTGCGAGTACCCGAGCAGGTGCAGCACGTTGGCGCTGTCTTTGGCCCTCGTCTTCGGGAGTCCCGTGAAACGCGGGTTCGACGGATCCGGAACATCTTCGTGACGCCCGACCATGTCCAGGTTGAGATTTGCAACGGGACGGCCCGGCGGCGACGGGTGACTCACGAAGTGTCGGGATCCGAACAGGCCTTCCTCCTCGGCGTTCCAGAATGCGAAGACGATCGTCCTCGCCGGCCGCACGTTCGCTGCCGCCGCGGTCGCAAACGCTTCGGCTACTTCCAGCACGGCCGCCATACCCGACCCGTCGTCGTCGGCGCCGTTCATGACGCCACGCTTCGGATCGACGCCGTCATGGTCGAGATGCGCGCCGATGACCACGAGCTCGCCCCGACGAGCAGGATCGCTGCCGGTAATCGCTCCAATGACATTGCGCGAGGGTACCGGCCGCCGTTGGATCGCCGCGGAGATCGTCATCGTTCCGGCTGCGCTCGATTTCCGCAGCCGTTCGGCCGTCTCCCGCGTGACGCAGGCCACGGGCACATCCGCAATCTCCCCGTTGTGGTACGTCGGGCTCTGCGCCGGATCGACACGCCATACCTGATCGATCGGCTCGAGCGACGCGACCGTCAAGACGACCGCGACCGCGCCTTTTTCGACGGCGGCGGCGACCTGCTCGAGCGCCTTGTCCGACGCGCAGGGGGCTTCCGCGGGCGCGGCTGCCACGACCAGGATGCGTCCCTTCTGCGGTTCGTCGAGTGCAATCGGCGCCGTTACCGATGCGGCTCCCGAGAGTGGCGAGGGATAGAAATCCGTGCCCGAGGTGAAGTTGACGACCTTCGTTCCTGCCTGACTGTGTACCTCGATAGCGGCGCCCGGTCCGAGCGACGCGTCGAACAGCGCGAAGTTCTGGAAGTAGGCGGCGCGGGCGTCGCCTTGATCGAGGAAAGCGGGGGGTACCGCCACGCGCGCGAGCGCGTCGGCGATGTACTCGGCCGCGCGATCATTGCCGGACGTCTCGAGCCCGCGCCCCTCCATCTCATCAGACGCGAGGATGCGCAGGTGAGATCCCAGATCAGCAGCGCTGACCGTGCGCGAGGCGCGTTCCACCTCGGGCAGGAGGCCCGACGGGGCGCCCGCGATTGCCGTGGCGGCCAGCAACGCCGAGCCGGCGAGCGTCTGTTGCAGGAACCGCCGCGTCACCGGCATCCCATTAGGTTATCATCCGGCGGGAACACGCTAGTACACGCCGGGAACAATCTTCCAACGCACTTTGTCCGTGTAGCGCGAGTAGGCCTCGCCGAATGTCTGGATGAGCGATCGCTCCTCGAAGGGCACCGCCAAGGCTAGATACAGAGTACTGATGATCGCGAAGACGGCGCGGTCGGTCGTCATCCGCGGTGCGCCGAACACGAACATCACCCAGCCCAGATAGATCGGATGGCGCACGAGGCTATAGACGCCGGATGTTTTGAGATTCACCGGCCCGTGGGGCGCCTGTCGTTCCAGCTGACGGACTCCCGCCAGATCCAGCGCATCCAGGGCGGCGGTAGCCCTGGCAATGATGACGACCGCCGTCAGTTGCACGAGCCTGAAGGGCACAGCCAGCCAGCCGCGAGCCTCGTAGAGGGTGCCCCCGATCGGCTGCCATCCCGCGCAGACGAGTATGAAGAGGAGGCTGGAAATCCACGAATACGTGGACCGCTCCAGCTCGGCGGGCAGAAGTTGCGCGATCCAGCGCTTGGCAGCCGGCCGCGCCATGACACTGTGGTGGACGGCGAACAGCGAAAAAAGAGACACGTCGATGGTAAGCGCGAGCAGGCCGCCCCCCGAAACTCTGTCGAGCTGGACCAGGTAAAACCAGAGGAAATACAGGAGTGAACCGAGAAACACCGCTGCGCCGAGCCACACGTAGGCCAGGCGGGCGGGATGTTGCATGCCGGAAACATAATATAGAGTCCGGTTCGCGACGATGAAACCGCCTCGCGTCTGCATCACTGGCATCGGGGTCGTTTCGCCTTACGGCGTGGGACGCGAGTGTTTCTGGAACGGCATCCGTTCCGGCCGAAGCGCGGTTCGCGCAATCACTGATTTCGACGCGTCTGCTTTTTCCTGTGAAGTCGCCGCGCCGGTGCCGGCGCTCACCGCCGCGGACGTTCCACACCTGAATGGCAACGGCTCGGATCCGCGGCGGTATTCCCGGGCGTCGCTCATCGCCGTCATCGCCGCGATTGAAGCGTGGAAGGATGCGGGTCTCGACGGCCCCGAGCCTGGCGCGGGCGTCATCATCGGGAGCGGCGCGGGCGGAATCGACGTCGCGGAGCGTCAATACAGAGAGTTCTTCAACGGCGGCTGGAAACGCGTCGGGCCCTACGCGATCCCCGTCTCGATCGTGGGCATGGTCTCGAGCGAGATTTCAATTGCCCTCTCGCTGCACGGCATCAGTCACGTGCTTTCGACCGGGTGCACGAGCTCGACTGACGCGCTCGGATACGCCGCTGCCCTCATTCGCTCGGGCGAGGCCGAGATCCTGCTCTCGGGCGGCGCGGATGCCTGCGTCACGCCCGGAATGATCTTCGGTTTCACGCGCATGCGCGCGGTGTCGACGCGCTACAACGCGACGCCCGCCGTTGCGTCCCGGCCGTTCGATCGCGGACGCGACGGATTCGTCCTCGGCGAGGGCGCCTGGATGGTCGTGCTCGAACGTGAGGACCGCGCCCGCGCGCGCGGCGCGCATATCTACGCAACGATCGACGGCTACGCCTCCACGTGCGACGCCTATCACCGGGTGCAGATGGACCCGGACGGCGAACAGATCGTGCGGGCGATGTCGAACGCCATCGAAAAGAGTGGATGCGCGATCGAAGACATCGGATACGTGAACTACCACGGCACGTCCACCGTGCTGAATGACGCGGTCGAAGCACGGTGCGTCCGCCGGTTGTTTGGGTCGCGCGCTGACGACGTGCCTGGATCGTCGACGAAGTCGATGATCGGCCATCCTCAGGGTGCGAGCGGCGCGGCGGGCGTCGTCGCCGCTGCACTCGCGATTGCGCGCGGCTTCCTTCCGCCGACGATCAACCAGTTCGAACCCGATCCCGAGTGCGACTTGGACTTCATTCCGAACGAGGGGAGGAACGTGCAGCCAGCAGCGGCGTTGTGCAACTGCCTCGGCTTCGGATCGAAGAACAGCGCGCTCGTGCTGGGCCGTGCCGACTGACGTCCTCGTCGTCGGCGGCGGCCCGGCCGGCGCCGTCGCCGCCGCGATCCTGGCGCGTGCAGGTGCGCGCGTCCGTCTGCTCGAACGCGAGCGGTTTCCCCGCCACAAGCTGTGCGGCGACACGTTGAACCCGGGCGCTCTTGCGCTGCTGGCGACGCGTGGTCTCGACAGTGCCGCGTCGAGCGGACTGCGAGTTGACGGGATGATCGTGTCCGGCGGTGGCACGCGCGTCTGCGCCCGGTATCCGGGCGGCGCCATCGGACGCGCCATCCGCCGTCGCGACCTCGACGCGGCGTTGCTGGCGTCGGCGGTGAAGGAAGGAGTTTTGCTCGAAGATCCGGTGCTCGTTACGGCCCCTCTGATGACGGCGGGACGGGTTGCGGGTGTCCTCGTCAAGACGCCGCGCGGCGAACGCCGCCTGGACGCGCCCCTCACGATTGCCGCAGACGGCCGCCGCTCCAGGCTGATGTTCTCGCTCGGGCTTGCGCGTCACCCGTCCTGGCCGCGCCGGTGGGCGATCGGCGGTTACTACTCCGGCGTTGCGGACCTGACCAGTTTCGGTGAGATGCACATCCGGCCGCGAGGCTACCTCGGCGTGGCGCCGTTGCCGGACGGCCTGACGAACGCCTGCCTCGTCATCGAGTCGCCTCGCGACTTGTCCGATCCTTCGCGTGCCCTCGACGATGCGGTGCGAAGCGATCCGGCGACGGCGGATCGGTTTGCGGGAGCAAAGCGATGTGGCCCGGCAGCGGTGATCGGGCCGCTCGCGGTCGACACGACGGCGTCCGGTTCGCCCGGGCTGCTCGCGGCGGGCGATGCGGCCGGCTTCATCGATCCGATGACAGGCGACGGGCTCAGGTTTGCGCTCGCAGGTGCGGTGCTCGCGGCGCGTGCGGCGGCCGACTATCTCGACGGCAGCCTGGCAGAGCCGCATCGAGCGCTCGAGATCTGGCGGCGACGTCTGTTCGCAGGGAAATGGCGATTCGATCGCGGTGTTCGGCGCCTCGTGTCGCTCGCCCCGGCGGTGCGCGCGGCCGCCGCCGGTGCACGGATCGCACCGCGCACGATCCAATTTGCCGTGTCGTACGCCGGGGATATCGACGCTGCCGCTCCCATCCCGTGAACACGCGGACCGCACTGAGCGCCCTCGCCGTCATTGCACTTCTCCTCGTCGAGGGGTGGAAGTCGCGCAGGAACGAGGAAGCGCTCCGCGCGCTCGGCGCGATTGAACCGGCCGGCGACGTCTACCGCGTCATGCAGGTCGCATATCCCGTCAGCCTTCTGGCGCCGTTCGGCGTGGCGGCGTTTGCCGGACCGGCGGCGACTCCGGTCTGGGCGGGCGGAGCAGGTCTGTTCCTGGCGGCTAAGGCACTCAAGTTCTGGGCGATCCAGTCGCTCGGACGGTTCTGGACGTTCCGCGTGCTCGTCGTACCCGGAGCACCACTCGTGACCTCCGGCCCGTATCGATACATGCGGCACCCGAACTACGTTGCCGTGGCGGGAGAGATCGTTGGAGTGGCCGTGATGTGCGGCGCGGCCATTCTTGGGGCGCTCTGCTTGGTCGGATTTGGTGCGCTGATGCTTCGACGCATTGCCGTCGAAGAGCGCGCCCTGCGTTCCGTCTCGTCGCGCGCTGACCTATAATCCGCTCTTGTCGATCCCGGACCGCTGGAGCCGCCACGCCAGCCGGCTCGCTCTCGCCTCGGACGTTCTCATCGTCATCCTGCTGCTGTCGACCGTCGTGGTCGTTCTGACGGGAGGATTCCGTTACGAGATCGGCGGCTTCCGCCTGTCCATTCGCACGCCGGAACGATTGCTGCTCTGGGCGGCGATTCTAATCGTGATTCGTCGTGTCGCGGGTCCTCCGAGTTCCATCTGGAAGTCGATCCGCAATGCCGTAGCCAGGAGCCGGCCGCTCCCGGCCGACGAACGCACCCTGTTCGGGGCCGAGGGTGCGTGGCGCTCACCGCGCGCCATCGGCGAGCTCGCCGCCGTTCTTCTCTTTTGCGCGGCCGTCTCGGTCGCCGTCACGTGGCCGCAGATCGTGAAGCTCTATCACGTGCCGGACCTGGGCGATCCACTGTTCTCCACGTGGCGCGTCGCGTGGGTCGCACACGCGATGGCGACAAATCCACTGACCGTCTTCGACGGCAATATCTTTTATCCGGAACGCCGCACGCTCACCTATTCGGATGCGACGCTCGTGTCCGGCCTGATGGCGGCGCCGCTGCTCTGGGCAGGCGTCCACCCTCTCGTCGCGTATAACCTGACGTTTCTCGCCGGGTTCGCGCTCTCCGGCGCCGCCATGTACTACCTCGTGCGCGCGCTGACCGGCTCGCGCGCCGCCGCGGTCGTGTCGGGCACCATCTTCGCGATTTATCCATACCGGTTCGAGCACTACAGCCATCTCGAGCTCCAGATGGTCATGGGGCTGCCGCTGGCGCTCTTAGCGCTCCACCGCACGATCGTGCACGGACGGACTCGGGACGGCGTGCTCGCCGGCCTGGCGCTGGCGCTTCAGGCGCAGTCGTCGCTGTACTACGCGTTGTTCGCCACCATCTACATTCCCGTTGTCCTCGGCCTGCTGCTCTGGCTGACGCGACGTCCGTTGAAGCCGGCGCTGCCGGCGCTTGCGGCCGGGGCCGTCGTGGCAAGCGTACTCACGGCGCCGACGGCGATTGCCTACGTTCGCAACAAGCCGATGTTCGGCGAGCGTCCGTACGACGCGGTGCGGTTCTACAGCGCCCAGGCGCGCGACTATCTCACGCCGCACAGCCGCAACATCCTGTATCGTCCGATCCGCGGCGAGGCGCATCCCGAGCGCGAGCTTTTTCCAGGCGTCGGGCCCATCGCACTTGCGATCGCCGGCGCGTGGCCGCCCTTGTCGGCTGCCCGGCTCGCATACCTCGCCGGGCTCGTCGTCGCGTTCGACGGATCTCTTGGTGACAACGGCCTGATCTACCCGCAGCTGTATCAGTTCGTCTCGCCGTTTCGCGGACTCCGCGTGCCGGCGCGCTTCAGCATCCTCGTCGGCCTCAGCCTGGCGGTGCTTGCGGGTTATGGAATCGCACGGCTGACTGCCGGCTGGTCGCGCGCGAAGACCGCGGCGATCACGGCGGGTTGCGTGGCGCTGTTGTGTTACGAGGCCCGGCCCGAGCTCAATCTCGAGCCGGTCTGGCGTCAGCCCCCACCGATCTACGACGCAATCGACGCGAACCCGGGCGTGCTGTTCGAGTGGCCGGCGCCGCGCGACTGGGACCAGTTCTGGATCGATACGCGCTACGAGTACTTCTCGGTGTTTCACTGGCACCAGCTTGTCAATGGCAACAGCGGGTTCTCCCCGCCGTCCTACCTCGAGCTCATTGCGCGCATGCGCGATTTTCCGTCCGACCCGGCGCTTCGATACCTTCGGGCGCGTGGCGTGCAGTACGTCGCAATTCATCGCCGGTTCGGGCCGCCGCACCTGTACGATCGTGCAGTAACCGTCCTCGGCCGCCGAACGGACGTTCAACTCCTGCGGACGGCCAGGTGGGAAGACGGGGAGAGCCGGCTCTATCGATTCGTGCCGTAGCGGCGGCCGGTCGCCCGGAGAAGGCGTCTAATCCGTTGGAAGGCGGCGATATAATGCGCTGGAGACTGATGCGGGGGACAGGACGATTGTTGCTGATCGTCTGCTGCCTCGCCGGTCCTGCGTCCGCTGTCGCGCAGCCCGTCCCCG
>DATAFJ010000177.1:0-13794 GCA_036257535.1 Vicinamibacterales bacterium
CGAAGTCTGCGGGTCAGGGCCAGCTTTTCGACCGAAAGCGCCAGCGGCAGGTTACGCCATTTCAACGGAAACACGGTCGAGACGTGTGGATTGTTCGACAGCAGTGGAGCGGCGACGGCCGATGCGAGCACGTCGATCGAAGCGCCGGGATGACGTGCGGCGAGCGCCGGCAGGAGCGGGGTGGCCATCAACGTGTCGCCAAGGGCTCCCGCGCGGACCACCAGGATGCGCATTGTCTATAATATGCGTCGATTCCCGTGCCCCCGTCCCAGCTCCCGATGAGTCCTTCCGCACGGCCCGATCTGGCGCAGCGCGTCGCGTTCGGCGGCCTGCTCGGGTTCGCGGCGGCGCTGCAGGTCTCGATCGCCGCGGCGCATATCCTCCTCGCCGTCACGCTCGCCGCCTGGGCGGTATCGCTGACGCGCCGGCGTGAACGCCCTCAAGTCCCGTTCATGTTCTGGCCTCTCGCGTTGTACGGAGCGCTGACGCTGGTCTCGTCGGTCTTCTCCGCTGATCCGCTCACGAGCCTGATTGATTCGCGGCAGCTCCTGCTTTTTCTGATTGTGCCTGCCGTGTACGAGATCGCCGCGGGCCCGCGCGCGCTGCGTGTGGTGGACGTGCTCATCTCCGTGGGCGCGGCGAGCGCGATCATCGGAATCGTGCAGTATGGCATCTTCGACTTCGACAACCTGGGCCGTCGTCCGCAGGGCTCGCTCGGTCACTACATGACCTATTCGGGGCTGCTGATGCTGGTCGTCACGGCGGCGGCCGCGCACGTGCTGTTCGCGCCCCGTGGACGGACGTGGCCTGCGCTCGTCCTGCCGGCGCTGGTCGTCGCGCTCGTCTTCACGCTCACGCGCAGCGCATGGGTTGGGGCTTGTGTCGGGCTGGCCGTGCTCTTCGTGCTCCGCGACTTCCGGTTGTTCGCCGCCATCCCGGTCGTCGCCGCGCTGTTCGTCGCGCTCGCCCCCTCGTCGGTGACTGATCGCGTGTACTCGATGTTCAACCTGAACGATCCGTCGAACCGGGATCGGGTTGCGATGATGCGGTCCGGTGTGCGGATGATCGCCGACGACCCCTTGACGGGCGTCGGCCCGAACATGATCACGCCGCTCTACCCGCAGTATCGCGATCCGTCGGCCGTCAACCCAATCAACCCGCATCTCCACAACGTGCCGCTGCAGATTGCCGCCGAGCGCGGTCTGCCGGCGCTCGCCGCCTGGGTGTGGTTCCTGGTAGTGCTCGTCCGGGATCTCTGGCGCCTGTCGCGGAATACGGCGTACCGGTCGCTGGCCTGCGGCGCGCTCGCAGCGGTAGCCGCGATGCTCGCCGCCGGGCTATTCGAGTACAACTTCGGCGACTCCGAGTTCCTGATGCTGCTGCTCGTTTTGGTGACGCTGCCGTTCGCGGCAGAGCGGCAGCGGGAGCCGGCGCGCGTCACCACCGTCGCAGCGGCGTGATCACGCCTCTCGACGCGATCGTCGACCGATTCCGCGACCGCGCGGTGCTCATCGTCGGCGACGCGATGCTCGATCATTTCGTGTTCGGTCGAGTGGATCGTATCTCGCCTGAAGCGCCAGTGCCCGTCGTGCGATTCACACGCGAGGAATTCCGCCCGGGAGGAGCCGCCAACGTCGCCTGTAACGTCGCGGCACTCGGCGGCCGCCCGGCCCTGATCGCGGTCGTGGGACAGGACGACTCGGCCAGCCAGCTCACAGCCGATCTCACCCGGCGCGGTATCGCAACAGACGGCCTGATCCAGGATGCGGCCCGGCCGACCACGAGAAAACTGCGCGTGGTCACCACGAGAAACCAGCAGGTGGCCCGCGTCGACTACGAGGACGATGCCGACCTGGCGTGGGCGGTCGAGACGGCCGTCGCGCAGCGTTCGCGGAAGGCGATCGACACAGCTGAAGTTGTCGTCGTGTCGGACTACATGAAGGGTGTCGTCACCCGCGCGGTCGTCTCGGCGATCGTGGAAGCCGCGCGCGCAAGGTCGATCCCCGTCCTCGTCGATCCGAAAGTGCCCCACATCGATCGGTACGCGGGCGCAACGGTCGTCACGCCGAATCACTACGAGGCCGAGGCGGCGACGTTGCTGCGCATCAGGAGGGGTGACGAGGCAGCTGCCGCCGCAAGGGCGTTTCGTGACCGCGCGAGCGCCGAGCACGTGCTGATCACGCGAGGCGAGCACGGCATGTGGCTCCTCGAGGGCGACAGAGACCACGAGCTCGCCGCCGTCGCCCGCGAAGTCTCAGACGTTACCGGCGCCGGCGACACCGTCATCGCCACGCTGGCGCTTGGCATCGCGGCCGGCGCGACGCTCCCGGAAGCCGCACGCCTCGCAAACCACGCCGCCGCCATCGTCGTGGGCCGGTTCGGCCCCGCAGCCGTCAGCCCGCAGGAGCTCGTCGAGGCGATCCGCCGTTCGCCATCTGCGATCAGATGATCGGGTGATCCCGTTATGGGCACTTGTTCGCGATCAGCACGAGCTCCGGCAGCGGCTCGCGTGCAAGGACGGACCGCAGCTTGACGTCGAACGAGGGTTTCCGATCGATCACGCAGCTTGGACTCGTGATCGAGGGTTTGAGCGCCTCGTAATCCTCCGCCGTCAGCACTCCAAATGCCTCCGTCGATGAGAAGCGTTCCGCGAACGCCTGCGGATCCAGGAATCCTTCATACGGCCCGCGCAGATAAAACGCCATGCTCGGGATTGCCACCTTGTAGTGCAGGACGACGGCGCCTTTGCCCGCGCGCCGGACGATCGTTTCGGTGAACGCTGGAACGGGCTTGTACTGTTCGAAGCTCGGCAGCGTCCGGAGAACGAAGATCCAGTTCACGCCGATCGTGCTCAAGGCGATCAGGCCGACGGCGGCGAACCGCCGGCCGGACACTGCCGACGAGAACGCCGTCAACCCTCCCGCTATCGCGATCGCAGCAATCGAGTAGACGCCGCCGAGCGCGTAGATGCTGCCGGCGCCCGCGAAGAGATACAGGATCGTCGCCCCGCCGGCGGCGATCGCCAGCGCCGTCACGGCCGATGTGGCTGCGAGGCCGGTGCCGCCCTGTCCGGATTGATCGCTCGCGCGCGCTATGGTAACGCCGACGACCGATGCGACGGCGACGACGATTGGAAAGATGTACAGGTCCTGCTTCGTCTTCGACGCGGAGAAAAACAACACGATAACGACAATCCAGAGCCAGAGCAGCGATTCATGGCTCCGCCGCACCGTTCGGGGGCTTCGCAGGAAGAGGTAGGCGGCGAGCGGGAGAAAGAGCGACCACGGAAAGAGATCGACCAGAAGCACTGGAAGGTAGAACCACCAGCCGCGCGTCGGCGCCACCGGATCGGTGTATCTGCCGAAGTTCTCCCCCCAGAAGAACCCGACGATGTGTTCGGGCCCGTGGCGGAGGTAGACGGCGATGTACCAGGGGGCGACGATGGCCAGGACGATCACGATGCCGGCAGGAATCATCATGTTGCCGAGATCGCGCAGGCGGCGCTGAAGGGCCAGATAGATCAGAAAAACAAGACCCGGGATCGCGATCGCAATCGGCCCTTTCGTCAGCATGCCGAGGCCGGCGGATACGTACATCAAGAACAAGAACAACCTGCGACGCTCGGGGTGCTGCTCGGCGAGCAGGAAGAACAGCAACGTCATCCCCATGAACATCGTGATGTAGACGTCGATGAATATCCGGCGGCTGAACATCAGCAACCGCGGGGACGAAGCCAGCGCGATTGCGGCTAGCAGCCCGGCGTCGGTCGACCAGAGCGATCGGGCGGCGAAAAACGCGGCCGCCATGAGCAGCACCGCGCCGACGGCAATGGCGAGGCGCTCCGACCAAATGGATATGCCGAACAGGCGATAGAAACCGGCGACGATCCAGTAGCTCAGGACCGGCTTGTTGAAACGCGGCTGGTAGTTGAACGTCGGGCTGATATAGTCGCCCGACTCCATCATCTCGCGGGGTGTTTCGGTGTAGAAGGCTTCGTTGGCGTCCCAGATCGACGAGTCGGCCAGGCCGATGAAGTAGGGCGTGACCGCAAGCAACAGGAGCGAGAGAAGCGCCGTTCTCGTCATCAGTGCCGGAAGTGACGGATGCCGGTGAACACCATCGCGATCCCGCGCTCGTCCGCCGCTTCGATGACCTCGGCATCCCGAACCGAGCCTCCGGGCTGCACGACGGCGGACGCGCCCGCATCGGCCAGCGCGTCGAGGCCGTCGCGAAACGGAAAGAACGCGTCGGATGCGGCGACCGAGCCCTTCAACGCGGCGCCCCCCTTCATGACGGCTACTTTTACGGCGTCGACGCGGCTCATCTGACCGGCGCCAATCGCCAGCGTGCGATCCGCCGACGTGAAGATCACGGCGTTGGACTTCACGTGCGCGCAGACTCGCCAGCCGAAGCGCAGCGCCTGCCACTCTTCGGCCGTAGGCTGACGCGTCGTTACGACTCGCGGAAATTCCCTACTCGGCCAGGGCTCGTGAGCCTCGACGACGCGGTCGGGTGTCTGCATCAGCATGCCTCGGAGGATCGATCGAAACTCGACCGTCTCTGGAGGGCGGTCCGGCGTCACCACTCTCATCTTTGGCCTCGACTGAAGGATCTCCCGCGCAGCCTCCTCTACGGATGGAGCCGTCACCGCTTCGATGAACGTCTCCACGATCACTTCGGCGACTGCCCGATCAAGGGGTCGATTGAGCCCCACGATACCGCCGAAGGCGGAGGTGACGTCAGCGTCGCGCGCCCGCACGTACGCCTCGCGTGTGTTCGATCCCGTCGCGGCGCCGCACGGATTCGCATGTTTGATGACGACGGCCGCTGGCTCGCGGAACTCTGCCGCGACCCGCTCGGCGGCGTCGAGATCGAGAAGGTTCGTGTACGACAGCTCCTTCCCCTGCAGCATGCGGAACGCGGCGTTGAAGAGGGCCGCCGGCTGATGGGGATTTTCGCCGTATCGGAGATCCCGATCCTTGCGAAGCTGCAGCAGGACGTGCTCGGGGGCAGACGTCGCAACGCTTCTGCAAGCGAAGGTGCCGTCCGCCCGGGCCTCGTACTCCATCAACGTCTGCTGGATGGCGTGGTCGTATGCGGCTGTGTGCCGGAACGCCTTGCCCATCAACTCGTACCGGAATACGAGGGTCGGTCCCGACGTTCTCCGCAGCTCGTCCAGAATTCTCGGATAGTCCTCGGGATGAACGACGACGAGCACGTCACGAAAGTTTTTGGCCGCGGCTCGTACCATCGACGGCCCGCCGATGTCGATATCTTCGATCAGTTCGTCGAGGCTCACGCCAGCTTTCCGGGACGTCTGCTCGAACGGATACAAGTTCACAGCGACGACATCGATCGGAGTGATACCGTGAGACGCGAGCGCCGCCATGTCGCCCGAGAGGCGTCGGCGCGCGAGAATGCCGCCGTGAATCTTCGGATGAAGCGTCTTGACGCGTCCGTCGAGCATTTCCGGCACGCCGGTGACCGTCGACACAGGCACGACGCGCAGACCGGCCGACGCCAGCGCCTGCGCGGTGCCTCCAGTCGATACGAGCTCGCACCCGAGCGCGGCCAGACCGCGCGCGAACTCGATGACACCCGTCTTGTCGGACACACTCAGCAGCGCTCGCACGTCGTCACATCCTTGACAATCTCATCAGCTTGAGTCACCATCGTAACAGCGCTGGCGGGCCGGCGCTGATCGAGACCGCGAGGGTCGCGGTCTTTTTTTATGCTCCCGTCGATTTCGAGCGACTCGAAAACCGGCGGCATCCGGCGGCGGGGGTAGTGGTCAGGCGGCGCACGACGTCGCGAAACTGCAGGTAGGAAAAGAAAGATGCGTATCACAGGCAAGGTCAAGTGGTTCAACAACGCCAAGGGTTATGGATTCATCGAGCGGGAAGGCGGCAGTGACGTGTTCGTTCACTTCTCCGCCGTCCAGGGCAACGGCTTCCGGACGCTCGAGGAAGGCCAGGCGGTCGAGTTCGAGATTGTTGACGGCCCCAAAGGCCCGCAGGCCGGCAACGTCACAAAAGTGAGCTAGACCAGGCGAGGCCGGGGCGGCCCCCAGCCGCCCTGGCCTGCGCTGAGTTCCTCCCCCGTCACTCCTTTTCATCCTTCAATCCGCGCACGGTAAAACTGAC
Organism: Vicinamibacterales bacterium; assembly: GCA_036257535.1. Taxonomy (GTDB): domain Bacteria; phylum Acidobacteriota; class Vicinamibacteria; order Vicinamibacterales; family 2-12-FULL-66-21; genus DATAEE01. Next base: position 6,144 of record DATAFJ010000177.1, read on the forward strand.
TTTCCCGTTTTCGTGTGCGACGCGGAACGCCACTTCCGGACTCCCTTCGTCGCGCAGCTTCTTCACCTGATCGCGCACGAGCGACGCAAATCGATGAAACGGCACCGCATCGTCGCCGTTCTCGCGGCGTGCGTCCATGAGTGAATCGTACAGGGAGTGCAGCTTGTCCATCTCGCGCATCGGATCGACGAACGACGTGACGCTGACGACACGCGGGCCAGCGGCCGGCTTCTCTTTCTCGACGGTGGTCTCATGCTGGCTGCCCCAGTTGAACGGACCAGGCCGTCCTTCTTCGCGCGCGCGCATCCCGCGGTCCCACAGGTCGATGAACGTCTGGAACCGCGACTGCAACGCGCCGAAACGGAACCGCTCCATCGAGGCCTGCGCGTTGATCAGCCCGCGATCCCAGCGCTTGATGATCGCCTCGACGCGGCCCCGCGTCTCCCACGGCGGACGCGGGAGTCGGCCGGCGAAGAACATGTTGTATTCGGCCTCGAGCCGCTTCAGCTCCGCCTCGAGCACCTGAAGGTCGCGAAGGACGTCGTCGCGTTCGCTCACGTGATGATGAGCCAGACGAGCGGGAGCCATAGCTCGCGAGCGTAGGGGACGGGGCGGTCGTCGACGAGCACTTCGCACGCGTCGAGCGGACCGACCAGCTGAAACAGCTCGCGCAGCCGTAGTGCGTCACCCGGCACGTACCTCGCGCGGTGGCGGAATGTGGGTCCTGAGCCGGTCTCGCGATACTCGGTGGCCTGACGCGCCAGCGCTACGGCGCGCTCGTAGTCCGGGCCGTCGAACACCGGAAAGACCAGCGTGAACGAGAAGGGACCCGGCGGCGTGCCGAAGAGCGCGGCGCGCAGATCGGGATCGAGCGCGGCGAGCTCCTCTTCCGTTGGCGTCTCGGGAAGGTCGACGTACGGCCAGAAGCGATCCAGCGGCCGCGTCGCCGGTCTGTCGGTCTCTGTCGGCAAGTCGCGAAAACCCTTGATTCGAAGATGGTATCTTGAGTCGTCGGGAGCGGCAAGCAGCGGATGGCCGATTTTAGAGTGATTCCGTCGATCGAACGGCTGCGACAGCGCGCCGCGGTACGAGCCCTCGAGGCGCAGTACGGCCACGCGGCGCTGGTGGATGCGCTAAGGGCGGAAGCGGAAGCGCTGCGCGAGCGTCTGGTGGAGTCCGAGATTACAGTTTCGACGTCGGATGACGCGGCCGGCGAGATCGAGCGGCGCGTGCGGGGCCGTCTCGCACAATCGATGACACCCTCGCTCGTAACGGTCATCAACGCGACGGGCGTCATTCTGCACACCAACCTGGGACGTGCGCCGCTCAGTCGCGAGGCGGCGGCACGCGTCGCAGAGGTCGCCGCCGGGTACACGAATCTCGAGTACGACCTCGAGGCTGGAGAGCGCGGCACCCGCGACAGCCACGCGGAGCGCCAACTCTGCTCTCTGACTGGCGCTGAAGCGGCCGTCGTCGTCAACAACAACGCGGCGGCGACGCTTCTCATGCTGACTGCACTCGCGGCTGGACGGGACGCGATCGTCTCGCGCGGCGAGCTCGTCGAGATCGGCGGCGGATTTCGAGTACCGGATGTCATGGCGCAATCGGGCGCGCGGCTTCGCGAAGTCGGTACGACCAACCGGACGCGCGCCTCGGACTATGCGGCCGCCATCGACGACCGCACCGCGCTGATCTTGCGGGTCCACCCTTCGAACTTTCAGATCGACGGCTACACCGCTCGACCCACGCTCGAAGAACTCGTGTCAATCGGAAAGCGTTACGGCGTGCCGGTGGTGGAAGACCTCGGAAGCGGCTACCTCGGCCCACCGACGGGAATTCCGGACGTTCCAGACGAGCCGAGCGTGCAGGCCAGTATCAACGCTGGAGCGGACGTGGTTTCGTTCAGCGGTGACAAGCTTCTCGGAGGACCGCAAGCCGGAATCCTCGCCGGCCGTCGCGAGCCGCTCGCCGCCATTCGTCGCCACCCGCTCATGCGAGCGCTGCGGGTCGATAAGCTGACATACGCCGCGCTCGAGGCAACGCTCATCGAGTACTCGACTGGTCGATCTGCTCACGTACCGGTGACGCGCATGATCAGTCTTCCGGTCGAAGCGATCGCGGCACGCGCGGCTGCACTGGGCGACCGACTCCGTACGGCTGGCTTCGGCGTCGAGTTGGTTGATGGTTTCTCCACCATCGGCGGCGGCAGCGCACCAGGCTCGAAGCTGCCGACGCGTCTCGTCGCGATCGAACGTCCAGACTTGTCCGCGGCTTCCCTGCTGGCGGGGCTGCGTCGTTTGCCGACGCCTGTCATCGCCAGGATCGACAACGACCGCGTCGTGCTGGATCTGCGAACCGTGTTGGATGAACAGGACGTTCTGCTGGCAGAGCTGCTCGCGACGCTCTGATCGGGTCGAACCTGTTCGAGCCTAGAAAATGGTCCTCACGGAGTCGAGCGCGATGTCCAGTACGCGCGCCGGCAGCACCCCGAGATAGAAGACGGCAATCGTCGCCATGCCGAGAGCGACCAGACCGAGACGCGAGAGAGGCGCCGTGGGGGCCTCGGCCGGCCCTTCCGTCATGTACATCATGACGACGATACGCAGGTAGAAGAAGACGGACACGACGCTGGTCAACACGCCGATGATCGCGAGCCAGTAATACCCTTCCTGCACGGCGGCGCTGAAGATGTACCACTTGGCGATGAAGCCCGCGGTCGGCGGCAATCCGCCGAGCGACAGGAGAAACACCGTCATCAACGCGGCGAGCCCCGGCCGGCGATTCCACAACCCGGCAAAATCTGACAGCTGATCGTGAGGCTGGTCGCGCGTCGCGAGCACGACAATCACGCCGAAGGCGCCAAGATTCGTGACCGCATACGCGAGCAGGTAAAAGAGGACCGCCGCCTTGCCCGCGGCATTCGCCGCGACGAGACCGACGAGCAGATACCCTGCATGGGCGATGCTCGAGTAGGCGAGCATGCGTTTGACGTTGGACTGCAGAACCCCCACGACGGTGCCGAGCACCATCGTCAGGGCCGCGATGATCCAGAGCATCGGAATCCACTGCCCACGCATCGGTTCGAGCGCCCAGAGAAACACGCGCAGGAACGCCGCAAAAGCCGCCGCTTTGACGCCGGTAGACATGAAGCCGGTCACGATTGTGGGCGCTCCCTCGTACGCGTCCGGCGTCCACATGTGAAACGGCACGGCGGAGACCTTGAACGCAAAGCCGACGAGCAGCAGGCCGACCGCGATGGCGGTCAGAATCCCCGGGTTCATCGACTTCGCCGCCAGCGCTACGCCGATCTGCTCCAGTCGCGTCGTTCCCGTCACGGTAAAGATCAGGGCGATGCCATACAAGAAGAACGCGCTCGAGAACGACCCGAGCAGGAAGTACTTGAAAGCGGCTTCGGCGCCCGCCGCGCTGGCACGGCGGATGCCGGTCATCACGTACACCCCGAGCGAGAGAATTTCGAGCGCGAGGAAAATGACCAGCAGGTCGATCGCGGAGCCCATCAACATCATTCCGGCGATCGAGAACAGCATCAGAGCGTAGTACTCACCCTGCGGAAGCCGCTCGCGCTCGACTGCAGTGTGCGACAGCAGGATGGTGATGATGCCGACGAGGCAGAGAACGAGGTTCACGAACAGCGCGAAATTGTCGGATCGAACCGCGCCGAAGCCGACCGCGTCGCGATTCCACAACAGCACCGATGCGACCGCAGCTCCACCCAGGCCTATCAGGCCCAGACCCCAGATCGGCATGCGCTCGCCGGGCTGACGGAACGCCTCTGCCAGCATCGCGGCCACTGCCGACAGCGTCACGATCACGATCGGAATGACGGCCGCAAAGTCTGACATCTAATCCGTCTGCTTTTTCTCGTGCGCGTGGGGCCCCAGGCCCCGCTCGTGCTTCACCACGGCCGGCTGGCGGCTGGTCACGCGCTCCACGACGCGTTTGACCGAAGGCTCCATGGGCCGAAGGACGATCGACGGCACGACACCCATGACGATCGCCATCGCCGCGACCGGTGCAATCACCCACCACTCGCGCGGCGTGAGATCCTTCAAGCCTGCGTTCCGCTCGTTCGTGACGGGACCGTAGTTCACCCGCTGGAACATCCAGAGCATGTACACGGCGGAGAGGATGACGCCCGTCGCAGCGACGGCAGCAAAGCGCGGGTCCCACCTGAACGCGCCGACGAGAATCAGGAACTCGCCGATGAACCCGTTCAATCCGGGAAGCGCAATCGACGACAGGGTGATGATGAGGAACGCGGCCACAAGCCTCGGGGTGATCGCTTTGAGACCGCCGTACTCCGCGATGAGACGCGTGTGGCGGCGATCCGACAGCATGCCGACGATGAGGAAGAGGCCGCCGGTGCTGATGCCGTGATTGAGCATCTGATACACGGCGCCATGCACGCCCTGCACGTTCATGGCGCAGATGCCGAGCACCACGAAGCCCAGGTGGCTGACGCTCGAGTAGGCGACCAGCTTCTTCATGTCAGGCTGAACCATCGCCACGAGCGCCCCATAGACGATGCCGACGACCGCCAGGCCTGCGAGAAGCGGCGCGAAGTACAACGCCGGCTCCGGGAACAGCGGGAACGAAAACCGGACGAGGCCGTACGTGCCCATCTTGAGCAGCACGCCGGCAAGGATGACCGACCCGGCGGTTGGCGCCTCTACGTGCGCGTCCGGGAGCCATGTGTGGAACGGAAACAGCGGCACCTTGATCGCGAACGCGAGCGTGAACGCGAGGAAGAACCAGAAGGCCAGATTCCTTGGCACGTCCAGCGCGTACAGCTCGAGCAGATCGAAGCTGTATGAACCCGTGGCGGACTGGTGAACGAACGCGAGGCCGATGATGGCGATGAGCATGAGGACGCTGCCCACCATCGTGTAGAGAATGAACTTGATCGCCGCGTAGATCCGCTGCTCGTATCCCCAGACGCCGATGAGAAAGTACATCGGCACGAGCATCGCGTCCCAGAACAGGTAGAACAGAAACAGATCGAGCGAGACGAAGACACCGAGCATCGCCGCTTCGAGCGCGAGCACGAAGAACGAAAACTCGCGGACTCTTTTCTTCACCGATTCCCAGGAGGAGAGGAGCGCGATTGGCGTCAGGAACGTGGTCAGGACGATCAGCGCCAGGCTGATGCCGTCGATCCCGACGTGGTAGCTGATGCCGAACGACGGCATCCAGGCGCGGCGCTCGACGAACTGGAACTCGGGGGCACCTGGCGAGCCATCGAATTGCGCCCAGAGCACAAGCGACAGCGCCAGGACGACGAGCGACGATCCCAGCGCAACGGCGCGCACAAGGCCGTCGCGGCGGCCGCCGCGATCGCCGGACAGGAGCGCGGCCACCGCGCCCACGAGCGGAAGAAAGACGACGAGCGTCAGCGCCACAGGTAGTACCCCACGATCACGACGACGCCGAACAAGAGCGACGCGGCATAAGCGCGAACCGATCCGGTCTGAAGCTGCCGTAGGACCCCGCTCGCGCTGCGCACGATGGCCCCAACCCCGTTGACGGTCCCGTCGATGAGTCCTGCATCGACGCCCCGCCATAGAGCCGTGGTTGAAATGCGTTTGATCGGTTGGACGATGACGGCGTCGTATATCTCGTCGACGTAATACTTGTTCAGCAGTACGCGGTGGACGCCCTGAAAGGACCGCGCAAGCGCGTCGGCCGTATCGCGACGCCGCAGGAACAGAAAGGCGGCCACCGCAATGCCACCCAGAGCGACAATGGTCGACACGCCCATCAACCCGAGTTCCAGCGACTCGCTCGGTGCCGCGTCATGGTCGGGCTGAAGCCCGACCTCATGGCTCTCGAAACTCGGCTCGAGGAACGACTCGATCCTGTTCGACCCGCCGAGCGCGTGCGGCACGCCGACATATCCGGCGAGGATCGACCCGATTGCGAGCACGATCAGCGGGATCGCCATCGACGCCGGGGCATCGTGGAGATGGGTACCGTGATGATCCCCGGCGTGGTGGGCTTGCTCGTGCGCCGCACGCCGCTCGCCGTGGAACGCCAGAAAGACGAGTCGGAACATGTAGACGGCCGTCAGGAACGACGTGACGACCGCGGCGAGCCACAGGAGGCGATGGCCGCTGACGAACGTCCGGAAGAGGATCTCGTCCTTGCTGAAGAAACCGGACAGCAGGGGCACGCCCGCAATCGCAAGCGCACCGATGAGGAACGTCCAGTACGTGATCGGCAGCTCGCGCTTGAGCCCGCCCATCCGGCGAAGATCCTGCTCGCCAGCCAGCGCGTGAATCACGGCGCCGGATCCGAGGAACAGCAAGGCCTTGAAGAATGCGTGCGTGTAGAGATGAAAGATCCCCGCGCCGAACGCGCCGACGCCCATCGCCAGGAACATGTAGCCGAGCTGGGAGACGGTCGAATACGCGAGCACGCGTTTGATGTCCGTCTGGACCAGGCCGATCGTTCCGGCGAGGATTGCCGTCGCAACGCCGACAACCGCCACGATCTCGAGAGCAATGGGTGCGTGACTGTACAGGACGGCCGTCCGGCCGATCATGTACACGCCGGCCGTCACCATCGTCGCGGCGTGGATGAGCGCCGACACGGGTGTTGGGCCTTCCATGGCGTCCGGCAGCCAGACGTAGAGCGGAATCTGCGCGCTCTTGCCCGTGGCGCCGACAAACAGCAGCAGTGCGATGATCGTCAGCGTTCCCACTGACGTTTCGACGGGCATCGACGCGGCGGCCGACGCCACCGACTGAAAATCGAAGGTTCCGAACGTCGTGAAGACTAGGAGCATGCCCAGGATGAAGCCGAAGTCGCCGATCCGGTTGACGACGAACGCCTTCTTGCCCGCATCGGCAGCGGACGGCTTGCGAAACCAGAAGCCGATCAGCAGGTACGAGCAGAGCCCCACGCCCTCCCAGCCGACGAACATCACCGGGAAGCTGGCACCGAGCACCAGCACCAGCATGAACGCGGCAAAGAGGTTCAAGTACGAGAAATAGCGGGCAAATTCGGAGTCGCTCTCCTCGTGCATGTACGCCATCGAGTAGAGATGGATTAGCGACCCGATTCCCGTGACGACGAGGACCATCAGCGCGGCGAGCGGATCGACGCGCAGCGCGAATGGCACGTTCAGGTCGGCCGACGCGATCCACGTCAAGACAGTCTGCTCGATCGCATGTTCCGGGGTAGACGCCATGCGGCCGACGACGGCGATCGAGATGCCGAAAGCGCCAAACATCGCCCCGGTGGCAAGCGCACCCGAGACGCGCTTGGGTAGACGTCGCCCGACACAAGCGTTAATCAGAAAGCCCACGAACGGCAGCAGTGGGATGAGCGCTACCATTTCAGGCTCGTAAACGCATCCGGGCTCAGCGTTTCCTTGTGGCGGAAGAGCGCGATGACGATCGCGAGCCCGACGGCGGCTTCGGCCGCGGCAACCGTCATGACGAAGAAGACGATGATCTGACCGTCGAGCGTGCCGAGGTACCGGCCTACCGCCACAAACGTGAGATTGACGGCGTTGAGCATGATCTCGATCGACAGCAGGATCGTGATCAGGTTGCGCCGCAGGAACACACCCGCCGTGCCGATTGCGAAGAGCACTGCCGACAGCACGAGAAAGTGACTGAGCGCCGGC
>DATAFJ010000189.1:0-6042 GCA_036257535.1 Vicinamibacterales bacterium
ACCGGCGCGACGAGCGTTTCGGGCACAAAGCGACCGCCGTACGGTCCGTAGTACCCGCGTGCGTCCGGGTCACGTTCGCCAAATGAAGGCATCAAGGAAGAAGTCATGACAGTGTATTGACCGCCGCAAAGAAGGCCCGCAGCTTGCCGTGACCTTTCACGCCGGGGCTCGATTCGACACCTGACGACACGTCCACACCGTACGGCCGCACCGTGTCGATGGCCTCGCGCACGTTGTCCGCGGTCAGGCCTCCAGAAAGGATGATCGGCCGCACTTTCGCGGCCGCCGCGGCTGTGCGCCAGTCGATCGTCCGGCCTGTGCCGCCGCGCTTGATCGGATCGTGCGCGTCGAGCAGCACCGTCGCGCGAGCGGGCACGGCGCTCACCGCGGCTACCCAGTCACGACCGTCAGTCACCGCAACCGACTTGATCACGCGTTCGGCTCTGCCGGCGTAGGAATCGGGCGGCTCCTGTCCGTGCAACTGAACGGCGGACAGGCCCAACAGGCGCGCGACGCCAGACACATACTCATCCGGCTGATCGACGAACACTCCAACGGTCGTCACAAACGGCGGCAATGCTGCGACAATCGACCGCGCACGATAGGGATCGATGAAGCGAGGGCTCGACGGCCAGAACACGAACCCGACCGCGCGCGCGCCTAGTTCCGTCGCGAGCAACGCATCCTCCACCCGCCGAATCCCACAGATCTTCACGCTGGTCATTCGCTCCCTAGGGGTCTGACCCCGGTCTGACCCCGGTCTGACCCCGCGTAGCGCTTGCAGCGCGTCTCCAGGGTCCGGTTCCGTAATCAACCGTTCACCGACGAGAAATGCCGAGTACCCGAGTGCCGACAGGCGGGCAATGTCGTCGGGCGTGCGGATACCGCTTTCGGCGATTGCGATCACGCCGCTCGGGAACGCCTCGGCAAGTCGCTCGAGAACGTCGCGGTCGACTGACAGCGTCCGAAGGTTGCGGCTGTTGACGCCGATGATGTCCGCCCCCGCGTCGACGGCTCGCGCCAGCTCGGCCGAATCGTGCACTTCGACGACGGTCGCCAGCCCAAGCCCGGCGGCGCCTATCGAGAGCGCGCGTAGCTCGCGATCGTCAAGCGCGCCGACGATCAGCAGTACGGCGTCGGCACCGTATCGCGCCGCCTCGACGAGCTGATACTCGCTGACGATGAAATCCTTGCGCAGAATCGGGATCGCGACTGCCGATCGCACCTGGGCGAGGTGATCCAGGCTGCCATCGAAGAATGTCAGCTCCGTGAGCACGGAAATCGCCGCCGCCCCGCCGCGCGCATAGGCGGCCGCATGCGCGGCCGGAGCGTAGTCGCGGCGCAGGATGCCCCGGGAAGGCGACCGCCGCTTGCATTCCGCGATGATCCTCGGCGCCGGTGAACCCCTCAGAGCCTCGCGGAATGCCTGGCCATCCGGGCGGCGCACGGCCTCTCGTTCCAGACGCTCGAGCGGCGTGGCCCGACGTCTCGACTCAACCGAGTGACGGGTCGCCGCAACAATCGTCTCGAGCAGATCCGCCGCGCCAGCCACTCCGCCGGGCGACGTCGAGGTCATCGCCATCACGCCGCCTCCGGTGCCGAGTTCGACAGCTCGATGAGCCGACGGAGGGCGGCGTCAGCCGCGCCAGAATCCAGCGCGCTTGCCGCGCGGCTGATGCCTTGGGCGATATCCGGAACGACGCCGGCAACGAGGAGGGAGACGCCAGCGTTGAGCAGCACGATGTCGCGAGGCGCTCCCCGGCTCCCATTGAGCACGTCACGAGCGATCCGGGCGTTCTCAGCTGCATCGCCGCCCCGCAGTGCCTCCGGCGTGGCCTTCGGAATGCCGAGGTCCGCCGGATGCACGTAGAACGTGTTGACCGCACCATCGCGGTATTCCGAGACCTTGGTGTAGCCGGTCGTGGAAATCTCATCCAGGCCGTCGGCGCCGTGGACGACCCACGCTCGCGCCGATCCGAGCAGGCCAAGCGATCGCGCCACGAGCTCGGTCAATTCCGGCCGGGGCACGCCGACCAGCTGACGCGCGGCGCCCGCGGGGTTGGTCAGCGGGCCGAGCAGATTGAAGGCCGTCCGCACACCGAGGTCCTTCCGTGCCGGCGCGGCATGACGCATCGACGGATGGAAGGTCGGCGCAAAGAAGAATGCGATTCCCGCTTCCTGCAGACAGCGTTCGACGACCGCCGGCTGGGCGGTAATGTTCACGCCGAGTGCCTCGAACAGATCCGCGCTGCCACAGCGGCTCGATACCGAGCGATTTCCATGCTTGGCCACTGTTACGCCCGACGCCGCGACGACGAGTGCGGCGACGGTCGAGACGTTGAAGGTGTGGGCGCGGTCGCCGCCGGTTCCACAGGTGTCGAACACATCCGGGTAGACGCGCGACAGCTTCGTCGACCGCGCCCGCATCGTCCGCGCCAGCCCGACGACCTCCCGCGGCCGCTCGCCCTTCATCGCCAGCGCAATCAGGAGGCCGGCGATCTGCGCCGGTTGGGCGCGGCCCTCCATGATCTCGTCCATTGCCGCCGCCGACTCCTCGACGGTGAGATCCTGTCGACGCTGCAGTTTTTCGATCAAGGCGGCGAACATCACATCTCCAGAAAGTTGCGGAGCAGCGTCCGGCCCTCGACGGTCAGGACCGACTCTGGATGAAATTGCACGCCGTGAACCGGGTACGAGCGATGCCGGACCCCCATGACCGTGCCATCCTCGGTGTACGCCGCCAGCTCGAGGTCCGGTGGCAACGGCTGGGCGACCACCAGCGAGTGATAGCGGCCGGCCGAGAAGGGCTGGGTGACGCCGCGAAAGACGCCCGCGCCGTCGTGATGAACCGTCGAGGTCTTGCCGTGCATGAGCACACCAGCGCGAACGACGGTCCCGCCAAACGCAATCCCAATGCCCTGGTGCCCGAGACACACGCCGAGAATCGGCACTCGATCGCCGAACCGCCGGATCACTTCGATGGAAATGCCAGCGTCTTCCGGCCGTCCCGGCCCCGGCGAGATGACGATCCGATCCGGTCGCATCTCTCCAACCTCGTCCGCCGACAGCTCGTCATTACGACGAACGCGCGGCGGTGCGCCCAGTTCCCCGAGGTACTGCGCGAGGTTGAACGTGAACGAATCGTAATTGTCGATCAGCAGAATCACAGTCCCGCTTCCGCCATCGCGAGGGCCTGCAGCATTGCCCGCGCTTTGTCCCGCGTCTCTTCATACTCCGCCGCCGGGTTCGAATCGGCGACGATCCCCGCGCCCGCCTGGATGTGTGCCCGGCCCCGCCGGATCGTAATGGTGCGAATGGCGATGCAGAAATCGAGGTTGCCGGCGAAATCGAGATAGCCGACAGCGCCTGCGTAGATCTCCCGGCGGGTCGGCTCGAGCTCCGACAGGATCTGCATCGCGCGGATCTTGGGTGCGCCCGATACCGTCCCGGCTGGAAAGCACGCCACCAGCGCATCGAGGTGATCGCAATCCTCGGCCAGACGGCCGTCGACGGTCGACACGAGGTGCATCACGTGGGAATAACGTTCGAGCGCCATGTATTGCGGCACGCGGACCGATCCGTACTCGCAGACCCTTCCCAGATCGTTCCGGCCCAGATCGACGAGCATGACGTGCTCGGCGCGCTCTTTCTCGTTGCGCTTCAGCTCCTCGGCGAGCCGCAGATCTTCCTCATCGTTGGTTCCTCGTGGCCGCGTGCCGGCGATCGGATGCGTCTCGGCGCGCCGGCCCTCGACCCGCACGAGCATTTCCGGGGACGACCCGACGATCGCGAGCTCCCCCATGCGGATGAAATACATGTACGGCGAGGGGTTCACGTGACGGAGCGCGCGGTAGACCGTGAACGGATCGGCGGTGATGTCAGTCTCGAAACGTTGCGACAGCACCGCCTGATAGATGTCACCGGCGGCAATCCGCTCTTTAATCGACCGCACACCGGCTTCAAAGACTTCCTTGGTCTGGTTCGAGCGGACTTCCGGCGCTGGCCGCCCGTCGGATTCGACCTGCGACAGTCCTCGTTCGAGCTCCCGTTCGAGAAACTGGATTTTGGCGCAGGCGAATTGGTAGAGAGCGCTCAGGTCCTCATCGGCCGTGATGCGCGCGTTGGCGATGATCAGGATCCGGTGCTTGACGTGATCGAATGCGAGCACCGTGTCGAACAACATGAATCCGGCATCGTCTTCGGCGTCGGGTCCGGAATCGTCGTTACGCGTGGCCGCAGCGGCGGCCCAGGCGGTCTTGAGCGCCGGCTCGAACATCGGGGAGGCGTCGTAGCCGATGAAGCCGACCGCGCCCCCGGTGAAGCGCGGCAGCCCCGGCACGAACGGCGACTGGAAATCCGCCATCAACCGCCGCAACGCCGGCACGAACGCGTCATCGCTCTCGGTCGTCACACCCGAACGCTCGAGCGTGGTGCGGCCATCGCGAGCACTCAGAACGAGAAACGGGTCCTTGCCGAGAAAGGAGTAGCGCGCGACCTGCTCGCCGCCTTCGACGCTTTCGAACAGGAACGCGTAGTCCGAGTGCTCGGCGATCTTGAGGAAGGCAGAGACCGGCGTCAGCAGATCCGCGATGATTTCCTTGACGACCGGCACAAAGGTGCCGCGCCGCGTCAGTTCGACGAACTCTTCAAAACTGGTTTGCTTCATATCGATCATCGTATCGGGCCGTCGGCGAGCGCGGCCGCTTCATCGCGGCCGGCCGCAGCCTCGAAAAGTCCCGCCGGCGGCCGCTGTCCGGTCCACAGCTCGAACTGCCGCTCCGCCTGGGCGATCAACATTTCGATGCCGCCAATCGTCTGGCAACCCGCTGCCCTGGCGTCGCGCAGCAGCTCCGTGTCGGGCGGGGCATAAACCAGATCGAAGACAATCGCTCCGTCGAGGGGAACATTTCCCATCGGCGTGCCCGGCGTTTTCTCGCTGCCGACTGGTGTGGCGTTCACCAGAACGTCCCAACTCGACCGCCGCGGCGGAAAATCGCCGGCCGAGCCGCCAACCAGATCGGCAATCGTCCGCGCATCGTCTGCCTTCCGCGCACAAATCGTTATCCTGGCCCGCCGGCTGGCAAGCGCAACGGCAACCGCGCGCGCCGCTCCGCCCGCGCCGATCACGGACACGCGGGCTCCTTCGAGGGAGATGCGGCGCGCGAGCGGCGCCAGAAAGCCCTCCACGTCAGTGTTGGCGCCGAGCCAGCGCCCATCGCGGAGTGTGATGGTATTGATCGCACCCACCTGTTTTGCGAGCGGGTCGATCTCGTCGACGTGGGGCATCAGGCCGATCTTGAACGGCGCCGTGATGCTCACTCCTCCCAGCCGCATCTCCCGCGCAAACGCGACGAAATCGCCAACGTCACGCGCCTCGAGCGGCAGGTAGACAGCCTTCAATCCCAGCGCCGCAAAGCCGGCATTGTGCATGACCGGCGACCGCGAATGGATGACGGGATTCCCAACGACCGCGTAGAGCGCGGCATCTGCGGCGATCCGGCGAAACCGGAAGTCCCTGATGAATCGTGACGCGGGCAACTGTCCCGGCGCGATCCCATCTCCGACATAGGTCCAGCGGTTGTGCAGGCGGGCTGCCAGCACGCGGGTCGGCAGGCCTTGATTTCCCATCGCGATGAGCACATGCCCGGTGGTGTTCTTCGCGGCGAGGTCGAAGAGCGGCAATGTCTCTTTGAGCGTCGACACCTGGATCGCCAGCTTGGCCACCTCGGCGCCGGTCGCGCGCAAGGCGTTGTAGCGATCGACCAGATCCGGCGGCGGATCGCCGAAGACATGCGACGAGACAATGACGCCGCGCCCGCCGCGTGAAGCGATCACGTCCTCGGCAAAGCCCGCGGCCGCTTCGACGTCGACATACTCGGCGCCTTGCGCGATTGCCGAATCGAGGATGCGTCGCCGTTCCTCTTCGCTTCCGGAAAAGCGGCCACCTTCCCAGTGGGGACGGCAGGTGACGATGACCGGTGTGCGCCGGCCCTCGAGGGCTCCGGCGACGCCCGGGCGATCGACGAGGTCCAGCCGCAACTC
>DATAFJ010000192.1:0-39100 GCA_036257535.1 Vicinamibacterales bacterium
CTTCGATGATGTGGAAGTACTGCGCCACGAAGCCGCCGCGCCACTCGTCCTTGGTGCTGACGGTCCAGATCGCCCAGATCTGGTCGGCGCCCCGGCGGATCGCCTCTTCGACGTTCGCGTCGGTGATGAACACCGAGTCGATGTACCGATCGCCGCCAATCTGCACCGGCGGAAACCACATCGGCAATGAGACGGCGCCGATGAGATGATCCTCCGTCATCTCGGAGTTCGGGACGACCTCAAGCGCCTTGCGCGAGTAGTTCAGGACGTTGAACGTGCCGAGCCTCGTGCCGCTTCTGATCTTCGCCCAGTCGATGCCCCAGAACGGCAGCACGCGATCGCGGAAGTTGTCGTACGTGAAAAGGGACGGCGTATGGGCCAGACGCCAGTAGTGTTCCCAGTTCAGGTCGACGGGGAGGAACGGATCGAGAATGCGCCAGTTGTCGGCGATCTGCCTCCCCGACATACCCTGGCAATACATGGCCAGATTGAAGCAGCCGCCGCTCGCGCCGTCGGCGTGATCAAACGTGATACGGGCTTCATCGAGCCAGACTTCCAGCACGCCCGCCTGGAAGCCGACTTTCATACCTCCGCCTGCGAGGACGAGGGCCCTCTTTTTCAGACCGGGCACTGCTGCACCCTTATTCAGCCGGAGAGCGTCCTGGTAGCTTAAACGGCCGGGGCGCGAAAGACGAACAACAAAACAGACAATATCCGTGTACTCCACGTACTCGGCGGCGCGGTAAGCTCAACCGAGGGGAGTCGACATGCCTGACAACGAACTGCCGCCCTGGACGATAAGACTGGCCATGATTCGAGAGATCTTCGCTGGAATCCTGGCGACCGTCGTAATGGGGCTCTTTCTGCTCCTCATCCTTCGCGCGCTCGATCGTGTGACCGGCAACGAGTTCACGCCGATCAAGGACCTCCTCGCGATCGTCAATCCCACGGTAGGCCTGGTCATCGGGTACTACTTCAGCCGCGTCACTTCCGAAGCGCGTGCCGAACGCGCCGAGGCCTCGGCGGAGGCCGCCGGCCGCTCCGCGCTGGAATCGGCACAGGCGCGCGCGCACGCGGAGGCGAGCATGGAGGGAACGCGACACAGGGCGGAAGAGGCGAGGTCGGCGCTCGCGGAACTCGTCAGGACCGTCGACGAGGCAAAGAAGGTCCCGGGCGCCCTCGAAGCGCGCGAACGACCAGGCGACGACGCGGTTTCGCTCGAGATCGCCCTCGACCGCGCACGGCGCGTACTCAGCTAATCGGCCCGCCAGAGCAGCCAGGCAAACACCAGTGCCAGGCCGACGACGGCGCGGTACTCGCGGTTCGCGATCGCGCGCTTCACACTGAAGCGCCGCTCGGTGACGGCGCCCGCCAGATAGTCGTCGTACTGAGTACCGAACCGCGATCGAAGAAACGTCTCTTCCGTCTGAACCGCCGCGCCGACGAGCGCGAGCAGATACACGCCGACCAGGACTCCAACCACGATTCTCGCGGACGCGACAGCCAGACCGATTCCCATGAGAGTGGAGCCGACGTACAGCGGATGCCGGACCAGGCGGTACGGTCCCGACGCCGTGACCTCGCGGCTCTTTTCGAGATGCCCGGCGGCCCAGATGCGGAGCAGCTCGCCCGCTATCGCGAGGCTTCCTCCCCACGCGATCGACTGCGGTGTCGGCCGCGCAAGCGTCGCCACCGGTATCGCGAGAAGAAAAGCCAGCGGGACGCGCCATCGTGCGAGGTGCGACAGGTTCATACTCGCAACTCTCGCGCGGCGACGCTCGATTGCAGTCGCCGTTCGACGGCACGAACGACTTCATCCACCGTGATGTCGTCCAGACACCTCGTGCGCGCCGTGCAGCGACGCTTGTGACGGCACGCGCAGGCGTCGAAACGCGTGATGCACCGATCGGCCGCGGACCACGGTCCATTGCGCAGGTGGCTCGTCGGGCCGTAGAGCCCGACGATCGGCGTGCCCACCGCAGCGGCGAGATGAATGGGTCCGGTATCACCCGATACCGTCAGCGATGCGGCACGCGCCAGTTCGACGAGGTCCGAGATCGATGTCTCGGGCGCGACGCGCGCCGCGCCGCCCGAGGCGTCAACGACCGCCTGAGCGAGCGACCGCTCGCCTGGACCCCAGAGCACGAACGGCGCGAGACCGAAACGCTCGTACAGGATCGCCGCGAGCTCGCCGAACCGTACGGCCGGCCATCGTTTGTTCGGCCACGCCGCTCCGGGATTGATGAGCGCGAACGGCGCTCCGCCGGACGCGGCCCGTACCATGCTCAGCGCGTGAGATCCGCGGCGCTCCAGCGGAAATTCCAGGCGGCCTCTCGCTTCGTTGCCCGTGAGAGACGACACGAGCGCAAGGTTCTTCCACACCACGTGGAGCCCTTCGTCCGGCTCCGCCGTCTCCGAATAGAGCGGACGTGCCGTCCGCTCGCGGAGGTGCCAGACCGAAAAGCCGGCAACGCGACGCGCACCGGAAGCACGCGCAAGGATCGCCGACTTCAAGAGGCCCTGAAAGTCGACCGCAAGGTCGTAAGCGCGTGCACGCAGCCTCCGGGTCACATCGATCCAGCCTGACGGCGTCGGCGTACCGAGCTCGATGGCCGTGTCGACAATCGTCACGAGATCGACCAGCTCGCGGTGTCGCGCGTCGACCAGCCAGTCGATCCGTGTGTTGGGCCAGGCACGCTCGAGCGCAGCCGCTGCCGGCAGCGTGTGGACGATGTCCCCCAGCGATCCCAGTCGGACGATGAGGATCCGATTCACTGCGGCCGATCACCCGAAACGCGACTCAATAACTCGCGCGTGGAATGACGCTTGGGATCACCGACGATGGCGATTCGGCCTCCGTAGGCGCGCACCGTCTCGCGTTCGGGCACCGTGTCGACGGTGTAGTCCGTCCCTTTGCAGTGCACGTCGGGCCGCAAGAGCTCCAGTAGCGGCGCGACCGTCTCGCCGTCGAAGATGACCACGTAGTCGACGCCTCTGACGCTCGTCACGATTTCCGCTCGATCGGCTGCCGGCAGTATCGGCCGTCCCGCCCCCTTCAACCGTCGCACCGACTCGTCGTCGTTGACGACGACGATGAGCCGGTCGCCTTCGGCGGCGGCGCCTTGCAGGTATCGCACGTGCCCGACGTGAAGCAGGTCGAAGCAGCCATTGGCGAACGCGATGGTGCAGCCCGCCGCGCGATCCTTCGCCACCAGCCGGGCGAGCTCCTCCAGGCTGACGACCGTCAGTGGCCGCTCCCTACAGCGTCCCTGAGCTCGTTTGCGGTAACGGTGGCCGTTCCGCGCTTCATCACGACGATGCCTCCGGCATAGTTGGCGAGCCGCGCCGCTTCGCTGAACGTTGCGCCGGCAGCAAGAGCGAGCGTCATCGTCGCGATGACCGTGTCGCCGGCGCCCGTGACGTCTGCAATCTCGTCGGATCCGAAGATGCCGATGTGGGCCGTCGGCTTGTCGGGCTCGAAGAGTGCCATGCCGCGGCTGCCGCGCGTCACGAGGACAGCTTTGGCGCGCGTGCGCGCCAGAAGCTCGCGTCCCGCGCGCTCGAGCACACGCACGTCGTCTCCGATCCGCACGCCGAGCATTTGTTCGACCTCCGACTCGTTCGGGGTGCACGCCGTCATACCCCGATACCGCGGCAGCGAATATCGCGAATCCACGAGCGACGGCCGTCCCCGCCCGAGCGCTTTCTGCAGATGCGCGGCAACGCGAGGCGTGGCGAGACCGGCACCGTAGTCGGATACGAGGAGCGCATCCACATTCGCGATCGCTGTCAGGGCGCGAGCCTCGACGGAGCGGCGCAGATCGGGATCCGCTGCCTGCCCCGAACCGCGATCGATTCGCACGACCTGCTGCTTAGCGGAGTGGATGCCGCCGGCGAGTATGCGCGTCTTCGTCGGCGTGCGGTAGTTCCGCGGCCGCAGTACCGGACGGGCGTCGACGGTGCGGCCGAGCGCCGTCACCATCCTGTCGCCCGCTTCGTCGCGCCCGGCGAGGCCGACCACGCGCGCCTTCCCTCCGAGCGACGCGACGTTGCGCGCCGCGTTGCCGGCACCGCCCGGAATGATCTCGGTCGTGTCGTAGTTCAGAATCAGAACCGGCGCTTCGCGTGAGACGCGCGCGACGCGGCCGTAGATGAACTCGTCGGCGATCAGATCTCCGACCACCGCGACGCGACGCCCGGCGAACGCGTCGATGATCTTCAGGAGCCGTGCTGGCGCAGTATCCACGTCGTCGCATCCATGAGGTTGTCCGCCACGTGCGCCGCGGCGACGCGCGCGCTCGGCCGTGCGAGCGCCGACACACCGTATCCGGTCTTCACCAGGACGCCGCGCGCGCTTAGCGCAATGGCTGGCTCGAGATCCTGCCAGCGGTCCCCCACGCCGAACGATCGCGCGGGATCGATATCGAGCGCCGCGATCGCCTTCGTGAAGAGCCCAGTCGCAGGCTTGCGGCAGTCACACTGAATTCGATACGCCTCGAGATCCGCCTGCGGATGATGCGGGCAGTGATAGTACCCGTCCACGCGCGCGCCGCCCGTCTCGAGCCGCTCGTCCAGCGCCCGGTGCGTCGACTCCACGAACGCTTCGTCGATGAGGCCCCGGCCGATCCCGCTCTGGTTCGTGATCACCACGAGTGCGAACCCCGCACGCCTGAGCATGCGCAGCGCGTCGACGGTCCACGGGAAGAGCGTAATCCGGTCCACCCGATCGAGGTACCCTGCCTCCTCGATGAGCGTGCCGTCGCGATCGAGAAAGACCGCCGGAGTGCTCACAGTCCTTCGCCCTGCTCGAGCCGGCGAAGGAGCGCGTCGGCGACGCGGTCCGGCGGAATCCGCTTCATGCACCGGTGATCGATGGGACAGTCACGCAACATGCAGGGACGGCAGAACACATCGGCCGTCAAGAGTTCGTGATCGCCTTCGGGCGCCGTGACTCGCTCATCGGTCGGACCGAACGTGGCCACGACCGGGCGCCCGAGCGCTGCCGCCAGGTGCATGGCACCCGAATCGTTCGACAAGAACGCTCCACAGGCCGCGACGACGCCTATCAGCTCGGTCAGAGTGGTCCGTCCGATCAGATTGACCGTTCGAACGCTCGATTCTATCGCACGCGCAGCTTCGCGATCCCCCGCCGCACCCACCAGCACCGATGCGACGCCGCGATCGAGCAGCCGACGCACGACTTCCGCGACGCGAGTGGGAGGCCACTGCTTCGCGAACCCGTATGTGGCGCCGGGTGCGACACCTACGACCCGCATGCCCGTGGGAATGCCGCCCTGTTGCAGCAGCTCCTGGCCGCGCGCGATCGTGCGTGCGGACGGCGTGATCCGCGCGGGCGACGCCACGGCAGGCAGGCCAAGACCGCGGGCAAGCGCGCGATAGTACTCCGCCTGGTGGACGCGTCCTTTCGGGCGGGCGACGGCCTTCGTGAGCAGGGGCGCACGAAATCTGTGCCGGTACCCCCAGCGCTCCCGAATGCCGGAAACACGTGCGACGACTGCCGACCCGAACGAGTTGGTCAGGAGAATGACAACGTCCGCTTTCGTCTCCCGTAGCTTCGCCGCTTCGCGCCGGATTCCACGCTCGCTCTCGGCAATCGAGACGATCGCGTCCGGTTCGGCATCGGTAGCTTCGCGAAAGAGCGGCGCGAATGCCGCAGGCAGCGCGACGGACAGATTCGCGCTGGAGAATCCTCTTCGCGCCATCGCCAGCGCCGGCAGCGACATGACGATGTCGCCGAGCCAGTTCGGCAGGCGGATGACGACCCTACGGGCGTGCATCGACCTCAACCACTGAGTCCGCCTTCCTCGTCTCCCGCGGCCGGGAACATACCTGGTACCGACGCGACGGCAGGCTCGAGATCCCGCCAGCGGCGGTGCATCCACAGCCACAGATCCGGATAGCGGCGAACGTACATTTCAAGGACGTCGGTGCATCGCTGTGTGAAGTCGCGCACGATCGCCTGCGGATCGTCGGCGGGTTTCGCGTGCGGCGGATCGACAGCGTGCTCGTAGATCATTTTGTATCTGCCGCCGGGAAGCGGCAGCGCAAACACCGGAATCACCGGGGCGCCCGTCCGCAGCGCGATGGCGGCGAGCGCCGACGTCGTCTGCACGGGGCGGTTGAAGAAGTCGACGACGACCGCATCGGAGCTCTGGATGTGCTGGTCGATGAGGAGCGCCACGCCGCCGTTCGACTCGAGGCAGCGCAGCACGCGCCGGATCGCGCCCTTCCGATAGATGACGGTATTGCCCGTGCACGTGCGCGCGCGTTCGAGCAGAGTGTTCAGCTTCGGATTGTCCAGCGCGCGCGCCAGGACGGCGATTGGAGACAAGGCCAGCGGGTGCGCGATCGCATGGAGCTCCCAGAACCCGAAGTGGCCGGTGAAGAAAAGAACGCCGCGCCCCGCCGCGAGCGCCGACTGAACGCGCTCGATGCCCTCGAACTCGACGCGGGTCAGTTGTTGCCGGGACCCGAGCGTGGAGAAATCGAGCAGCGCGGTCAGCAGCCGTCCGAAGTGGCGGAACGTGCCGCGCGCGATTCGACGGCACTCGGCGGCTGACCGCAGGGGAAACGCCGCGCGCAGGTTGCGAATCGCGAGCCGCCGGTGACGGCCGTCGACGGCGTAGAACGCCAGGCCGATGCCGCTACCAAATGCCAGAATCACGCGGTGCGGAAGAATCCTGGCCACAGCGAGAACGGCGCGGACCGCGATGTACTCCGCCCAGTGGCGGAGGCCTCTCATCGACGCGCCTCCGCGAGGCGTTCCCTGAGCCAGGCGTCGAACTCATCCGCCGGCTCGATCGACACCTCATATGGAAGTACGACGACAGGCAGGCCGAGCGGCCCTTCAGGCTCGAGTCGCACGTGATCTTTCGGTGACGTCAGGATCATCCGCGCGCCGGTTTCCCGCGCTCGCACCAGTATGCGCTCCACGTCCCGCCGCGAGTATGAATGATGGTCGGGGAAAACGAGCGTATCGACGACCGTCCAGCCCGCCTCGCGCGCGGTCGACGTCAGCCGCGCCGGCCGGGCGATACCGGCGACGACGAGGGCAGGTTCGGCCGTCGGCTCCACGCGCGCCGCGCAGGGTATCAGACGCCATTTCGCATCCTCGGGAAACGCCGGCCCCACGGCGATCACGGCGTCGGCCGCGGCGGAGGCGGCGAGCGGTTCACGCAGCCGTCCAAGCGGAAGCGTCCTTCGATCGCGACGATCCTCTTCCGTCACGAGCAGAAGATCGACGTCCCGCTCGAGCGCCAGATGCTGAAATCCGTCATCCAGGATGTGCACCGTCGCGCCGAGATGCTGCTCGGCCATACGGCCGGCGAGATAGCGATCCGCCGAAACCAGCACACTGACGCCGTCGAGGCTTCGCGCGAGCATGAGAGGCTCATCCCCCGATTCGGCGAGCGTGCCGAGCACGCGCTCCGAATCGCGAACGACGACCACGCCGTCGCGCGGCGTCGTGCGTCCGTAGCCCCGGCTCAGTATTGCGGGACGCTCGCCCCACGAGAGCATCCGCCGGGCGAGACAGGCCACAGCAGGCGTCTTGCCGCTTCCACCCATCGAGAGGTTGCCGACGCTCACCACGGGACGCGACAGACGACGTCTCGCTTCGGGATGACGCTCGTACCAGCGCCGGCGGGCACGGACGGCCGCTGCGAATAGGGCGCTGATCAATGCACCAGGCGGAAGGGGCGGACCACCGTCTCGGCGCGCGTTTCGGAGGGAAACACGCGCGCGATGGCATCGAGCGTTCGGTGCTTGGCGCCCCGGTTCGCCTCGACGAGCGCCCGCGCCGCCGCGCCGAGGCGGGCGCGCCGCACGGGATCGCTCAAGAGACCGACGAGCGCCTCGGTCAGCGCCGGTTCGGACGTCACTTCTTCGGCTGCGCCGTTGTCGAGAAACGCGCGCGCGATCTCCGCGAAGTTCTGCATGTGCGGGCCGAACAGGATCGCCTTGCCGAAAACGGCCGGTTCCAGGATGTTGTGACCGCCGGCGTCGACGAGACTTCCTCCGACGAAGACGGCGGTCGCGATCTGGTAGAGGGTCGCGAGCTCGCCAATGGTATCGAGGATCACGACGTCCGCGCGCGGATCGGCGTCGATCGGGAGCTCCGTGCGCCGCGCAACGCTGAATCCCTCGCTGCGGGCCAGGGCTTCGACTTCGCCAAACCGTTCGGGCTTGCGCGGCGCGATGATCAAAAGCGCGTCGCTGCGCATCCGCTTGACGCGGCGGAAGGCCATGAGCATGGGCCTTTCCTCCCCCCTGAGCGTGCTCGCCGCGATCACGACCGGACGGTCGTCGCGGACTCGGAAGAACCGGAGCACACGCGGACGGCCCCGCGCCTCTACCGAAGACGGCGTTTCGAGCGAGTCGAACTTCAAGCTGCCAGTCATGACGACCTTCGACGGATCGATGCCGATATCCACCAGACGGCGCCCGGACTCCTCGCTCTGCATGCACGCCAGATCCAGATGACGGAGGACGCGACGGAAGAACGGCCTCGCCAGCTTGTAGCGCGGATACGACCGCGACGAGATGCGTCCGTTCACGAGCACGGTCTTCACGCCGCGCGCGTGACAGGCGCGCAGCAGATTCGGCCAGAGCTCGGTTTCCATCATGATGAACAGCCGCGGCCGGACGATCCGCAGCGTGCGCCGGACGATGAGGCCGAGGTCGAACGGAAAGAAGAACACCGCGTCCACCCGCGGAAGATTCCGGGCCACCTGCTGCCCGGTCATCGTCGTCGTCGAGACGAACAGCCGGAGCCGCGGGTAGCGCTCGCGCAAGTCGCTCACGAGCGCGCGAGCGGCGAGCACCTCTCCTACCGACACCGCGTGAATCCAGATCGACTCGTCGGCGTCGAGATTCACCGAGAGCGGCAGAACGCCGAGGCGCTGGCCGAGGCTGCCGATGTACTTGCGGTAGCGCACCGCCTGATACACGAAGTACGGCGCACCGGCGAGGAAGAAGAGAACGATCGCGACGCTGTAGAGCAGGTACAAAAGCGGGTCCGCGACTCGGTATTTTAGCGTCAATCCGCGCGATCCGCGGCGGTTTGACCGTCCGGTGAGCCGGTTACTAGAATGAGATCTTTCCCGCCTCTCTGGAGGAGCTCGCAGATGGCCGTCAAAGTGGGGATCAACGGTTTCGGTCGGATTGGTCGCAACATCATGCGGGCGGCCCTCGGCCAGAAGGACTTCGACTTCGTCGCTGTCAACGATCTGACCAGCGCGGCGACTCTCGCGCACCTGCTCAAGTACGACTCGATCCTCGGCAATTTGAAGGCCACGATCGAAGCCAGGAGCGACGCGATCTCGGTCGACGGGGACGAGTTCAAGGTGCTCTCGGTGAAGGATCCCGGGCAGCTTCCGTGGAAAGACCTCGGCGTCGAGGTCGTATTCGAGTCCACGGGACTGTTTACGAACCGTGACGCGGCCGCCAAGCACCTCGCGGCAGGGGCAAAGAAGGTCGTCATCACGGCTCCCGCGAAAGGGCCGGACGTGACCGTCGTGCTCGGCGTTAACGAGAATACCTACGACCCGGCGAAGCACCAGGTCATCTCGAACGCCTCCTGCACCACCAACTGCCTCGCGCCGGTCGCAAAAGTTCTGCACGAGACCTTCGGCATCCGCAAGGGATGGATGACGACGACGCATTCGTACACGAACGACCAGCAGCTTCTCGATCTACCGCACAAGGACCTGCGGCGGGCCCGCGCGGCCGCGCTGTCGCTGATTCCGACGACGACCGGGGCAGCGGTGGCGGTCGGGGAGGTGCTGCCGCAGCTCAAGGGCCGGCTCGACGGCATCTCGATTCGCGTCCCTACGCCCAACGTCTCGGTCGTCGACCTCAACGCCATCGTCGAGAAAAAGACGACGACGGAGGAGGTCAACAAGTCCTTCACGCAGGCGGCCGGCGGTGCGCTCAAAGGCATTTTGCAGGTTTCGACCGAGGAGCTCGTCTCGATCGACTTCAAGGGCAACCCGCACTCGTCGATCGTCGATGCGCCCTACACCAAGGTGATGGACGGCGACTTCGTCAAGGTCCTGGCCTGGTACGACAACGAATGGGGCTACTCGAGCCGCTGCGTCGACCTTCTCAGATTCATGGTCAAGAAAGGGCTTTAGCGCGCCTGGCGTGACGCGATGAAGAAGACGATCCGCGACCTCGACCTGAAAGGTCGCCGTGTGTTCGTGCGGGTCGACTTCAATGTGCCGATCAAGAACGGAAAGATCGGAGACGAGACCCGCATTACCGCGTCGCTGCCGACGATCCACTATGCGCTCGAGCTGGGCGCGACGGTCGTCCTGGCCTCCCACCTGGGCCGGCCGAAGGGCAAGCCGAATCCGGAAATGAGCCTCCGCCCCGTCGCCGAACGGCTGACGGCGCTCCTCGAGCGTCCTGTCACGTTCGCCGAAGACTGCGTGGGAGATGAGGCGCGGGCGGCGGTGGCGCGCGCCGGCCCGGCGGGTGTAGTTCTTCTCGAGAACCTGCGGTTTCACCCGGAGGAAGAGAAGAACGATCCCGCCTTTGCGAAGGAGCTCGCGTCGCTCGCGAACGCCTACGTCAACGACGCGTTCGGCGCCGCCCATCGCGCTCACGCATCGACCGAGGGCATCGTGCATCATGTCCAGGATGCGGCGGCCGGACTGCTGATGGCGGCAGAGCTCGAGCACCTGGGAAAGGCGCTCGGGTCGCCCGAGCGGCCGTTCGTGACGGTGCTCGGCGGCGCGAAGGTTTCCGACAAGATCGAAGTGATCCAGAATCTGATACCGCGCGTCGACTGCCTGGCGATCGGCGGGGCGATGGCGTATACGTTCTTCCTCGGCCGGAACCTGCCGGTCGGGCGATCTCTGGTCGAACCGGATCGCGTCGACTCGGCGCGCGAGGTGGAAGCGAAGGCAAAGGAAAAAGGGCTCCGGCTCGAGCTGCCCGTCGATCACGTCGTGACCTCGACGATCGAGGCGGGCGCACCGCACGAGACGCTGGACGTAACGGACCAGGCGATCGGGGATCGGCTCGGCGTCGATATCGGGCCGAAGACGATCGCGCGCTTCGTCGACGTCATACGTACGGCGCGGACGGTCGTCTGGAACGGCCCGATGGGCGTGTTCGAGCTCGACGATTTCGCGAGAGGGACGATCGAGCTGGCAAGGGCAGTTGCCGGCGTTTCGGGGACGACGATCATCGGAGGGGGTGATTCGATCGCGGCCGTCAAGAAGGCGGGCGTTGCCGATCGAATCACGCATATCTCGACGGGCGGCGGCGCGTCTCTCGAGTTCCTCGCGGGACGCGAACTGCCGGGCGTAGCAGTGCTGCCAGACAAGTAGAGGAACCTTATGCGCATTCCGTTCCTCGCGGCGAACTGGAAGATGTACAAGACCGTGCATGACGCGGTCGTCTATATCAAGGAGTTCCGGTCGATGGTGAAGGACGTCACCGACGCCGAGATTGTGGTGGCGCCGCCGTTCACCGCGATTCACGCCGCCGCGGAGGCGGCGCGGAACAGTCCGATTGGGATCGCCGCACAGGACGTGTACTGGGAGCGCGAAGGAGCCTTCACTGGCGAGATCGCCGCGGGAATGCTCAAGGAAGCGGGCGCCGAGTACGTGATCATCGGCCACTCGGAGCGCCGGCGGCTGTTCGGTGAGACGGACGAAACCGTGAACCGCAAGACCGTGGCCGCGCTCGGCGCCGAATTGACCCCGATCGTCTGCATCGGCGAGACGCTCGAGGAACGCGAGCGGAATCAGACGTTCGACATCCTCGATCGGCAGATCAAGGCGGGACTCGACGGCATGACTGGTAGTCAGGTGGGCTCGCTCGTGATCGCGTACGAACCGGTCTGGGCGATCGGCACGGGGCGCAACGCGACGCCCGATCAGGCGATCGAGGCGCACGCCCACATCCGCGGACGCCTTCGGCAGTGGTTCGGCGGCGAGGCAGCCGACCAGTGCGACGTCATTTACGGCGGGAGCGTCAAGCCGGACAATATTCGGGACCTGATGATCGCGCACGACGTCGACGGCGCGCTCGTGGGGGGTGCAAGCCTGGACGTGCGCACGTTCCACGAGATAGTGGCACGGAGCCGTCCGGCAGCGGTATAATTAGCGGCTATGCTTTACTACCTGCTCGCGGCCTTGTACGTGATCGTGTGCCTGCTCTTGCTGGTCGTCATACTGCTCCAGCAGGGCAAGGGAGGCGACATCGCGAGCGCGTTCGGCGGCGGTGGAACGCAGGCGGCTTTCGGCGCGCGGAGCGCGGCAACGGTTCTCACGAAGGCCACCGCGATCCTCGGCGCGCTGTTCATGATAGGCGCGCTGGCACTGGCGATCCTCGGTCAGCGCGGCGGCGGATCGGTCGTCAGCGGCGTTGGCAGCCCTGCACCGGCACCGGCGCCCGCGCCGTCATCGACGACTCCGGCTCCGGCCGCACCGACGACGCCGGCTCCGGCTCCGCAGCAGCCGGCCGAAAAGCCGCCGACACAGTAGCGCAGGCCTTTACGCCTGCATCGCGCGGGCGCGGTAGCGCAGCCCTTCAGGGCTACTTATGGTTGTGAGTTCGTTTTTTGCGGAAGTGGCGGAACTGGCAGACGCACCAGCTTGAGGGGCTGGCGGTAGCAATACCGTGAAGGTTCGAATCCTTTCTTCCGCACCATGGATCAGGTGCCCGCAGAAATGCGGGCGTTTTTCTTTCTGCCTGCCAATCCTGCTAACGGATGGCTGACGAGGGCTCGCTGAGAGCCTGTATCAAACCTCAGCGGCGCGCGCATGAGCCGCACGACTCCACTGACCGAGCGAGGACGCCCTGGCCTGGGAGTTGTGGAAGCGCCGAGTGATACGCTGGCACCGCTGTTGCTGATGGTCCAGTTGGGTGGAGCAATCAGGAGAACAGCACATGGCGACGATCAAGAAGGCACGCCGCGCGAAGGCGGTCGGTGCACAAGCGAGGCGTCAGGGTGGACAGTTGGTGAGGAAAACTGCCACAAAAAGGTCGGGAAGGGCGTCGGACTCACCCCGAAGCGGAAGAGGGGCCAAGGTCTTGGCGACTGTTGTCGGCGTCGCCGCTCTGGCAGCAGCCGGCATCCACTCGCTTACCCGTGAAGCAGAGCCGCCAGCCGGGACGCCGCGTCCGCCTGCATCGAGGGCAGGACGTGCCCGTAAATCCCGAGCGTGATTTCGATCGCTTATGTCCGAGCCGACGCTCTACGAGATTCGGAGTTCAAACCGGCCGAGAGCAGGAGCGTGGCGCAAGTGTGGCGTAAGCCGTGGAACTTGATCGGCCTGACGCGGGCCGTCGTGATGAGCTTGGCGTATTCTCGCTGACCGAGGTTGTTCACCTAGAGGGGCTGGCCGAGCGAGTCCTTTCCCCGAGTGAGATCCTGCAGCTCGAACAAGCTGTTTGCACGGTTTGTGTCCCACAGATTCTTTCCAATCCGGATACGCAAAATACTGCTAGGGCACTCGATTCGTCTGGATCACGATTCCGCCTCGCTAGCCCTCTAATCAGGATGCCCGTTCTGGGTCACCAGGTCCGGCAAGTCGTCAAAGGGGGGACGCTCTTGGTCTTCGGCGTCACCGGGTCACCTGGCGCAGCTCGACGCCTTGGCGGAGCATGGCCCGAACGAATCCTTTCTTCCGCACCTGCCCCGAGCGAGCGAAGCGAGTCGAGGGGCAATTCCTCAGTCCATCAACAGCACCCTCACAACCCCAAT
The DNA here is from genome assembly GCA_036257535.1 of Vicinamibacterales bacterium. Classification (GTDB taxonomy): domain Bacteria; phylum Acidobacteriota; class Vicinamibacteria; order Vicinamibacterales; family 2-12-FULL-66-21; genus DATAEE01. The sequence goes on from DATAFJ010000192.1 coordinate 13,742, forward strand.
CCGGCTTGCCCGCGCACAAAAACGATCGCCGGTACTTTTTACCGTAGCGTAAACTAACGTTTTCGAGATCGATCTGCGCGCACTTCGCGTATCATGCGAGAAACGCAATAGAGCGAGAGGAACCGATCTTGCTTTCGCGCTTTACCTTCCAGTCCTGAGCAAGCAATGCGAGTCTGGCTTCTCGTGACCGGTCTAGTCGCATCGGGTGCTCTGGGCCTCCTGATTCGTCGCCTGCGGCGCGGGAGGCATTCTGACATGGAGTCGGTCACGAAAGAGTGGCTCGCGGAGACCGCGAGCCGCGAGGATCCCTCCTGGTGAACCGACAAACTGACTTCGGGGACAAACTGCGATGCGAGCGCGAGCGTCGCGGCATCACGCTTCAGGCCATCGCGCAATCCACCAAGATCGCCCCGACCCTGCTCACGTCGCTCGAGCGAGGCGACTGCTCCCGCTGGCCGGGCGGCGTCTACAGCCGCGCCTACGTTCGCAGCTACGCCCAGGCCCTCGGCCTCGATCCAAAGCGCATCGCCGACGAGTTCTGCGAGTGCTTCCCGGCTACCGCATGGCCGGACGAACCAGCTTCTCCTGAATCCCACGATGGCGAGGGCAATATTGTCGAGGTCGAAGGACTTCGCCTCACCCTCGATCCGATGCCGGGGGATCGCTGGCGCCGTCTCGGCTCAGGCCTCGCCGCCCGCCTGGCCATCGCGGGCGCGGCCGTCGTCGTCGCCGGAGCCGCGAGCATGGTGGGCGTCGACTTCTGGATGGCGCTCTCAGCGACCAGTCTGGCCGCGATGGTCAGGCACCTTGTGTAGTACGAGGCTTTAGCCTCGTCTCACTCCCGCAGTCGAACAGTCCCGCCGACGACGACCGTCCTCGGCGTGCCGAGAATCTCGACAGGCGTGGCCTGTACCGCGTAACGTCGGTCGAACAGGTTGTCGGCCGACAGGAACAGCTCCAGGCGGCCGAGATCCCGCGCCACACGAACATCGACGACTCCGTAAGGCGCCAGCCCGAGTAGGTTCTGGTCGTCATCGAACCGCTCTCCTTCCACGCGTGCCAGCACATCGAAATCGAGACGCCACGGCGCGCGCCACGAAGCCTGGATCGAGCCGCGGTACGGAGGCACCTGCGGAAGTCGCAGGCCGACGAGCGACGGATCGGCCGGGAATTCCCGAACGGTCGCCGAAGTCGCAAACCAGGCCGTCCGGAAGACGGCGGAATCGGTCCGCCACTCCGCTCCGAGCTCGGTTCCCGCCACGCGCGCGCGGCCCAGGTTCTGGCGCTGCCTCGTGATGAGCGCCGGCGTCGACGAGATCGTCACGTTCGAGATGGGATCGTCGAGGCTGGTCCAGAACACGGTCGCCTGCCAGCTGAAGCGCCCTTTCGATCCGTTCGCGCCCCCTTCGACACCGATCAGCCGCTCCGCTCCCAGCGCATCGTTTCCTTCGGTGACGACGTTCCCGACGCGGAAGGGACGATAGAGCTCGTTCAGGCTTGGCGCCCGGAATCCTCCATACGCGGCGGCGCGCGCGATGACGCCGCCACCGACCCGCGCAACGATCGACCCTCTCGGTGTGAGGGAGCCTGCCGTACGGCTCGTCAGGGGCGTGTCGATCCCGGCGCCCGTTGCCAGCACGACCTCCCGTCTCGACGCGTCGTAGTTGCGCCAGCCGTCCGCACGCAGACTCAGCGTGACGTCGAGTCGTGAGCCGAGCCGCCATCCGTCCTGGACGAACATGCCCCCGACGATCTGGTTCGCGTCGATCAGCCGGTCGCGCGTGTGCGTCCCCGCGACGAACACCTCCTCGTCGTCTGTCGCGCCAACCCCTCGGATGTCTCCGCCGACGACGAGCCGGTGCGCGCTCCAGCCGCGCGACCACTGGCTCCCGGCGCCGGCCTCAACCGAGGGAACGCGCTGCGACAGCGTGAGCGTCTCGAACGCGCGACCCGGGCCAATGGCGCTGAAGGTGCTGCGGAAACGCTGCGTACGGGTGAACCCATCCGCCTGCAGCGCTCCTCCGCCGACGTCCATCCGCAGGCCGCCGGTCAGCAGAAGCTCGCGCGTATCGTTGTCCTGGAGCGGCGTCCCGTTCTCCCGATCCTCGGCGAAGACGCGCCCGGTGTGGACAACGACCGCGCGGCTGAACACACGCTCGGCGCGCCAGTTCGCCGTCGCATGCCGCGCGTTGACCTCGTCGTCAACGGGCCCGCGCACCTCGGGTGCGACCGCGATGTACCCGCCTGTTCGAAACAGCCGTCCGCCGCCGGAGATCCGCCACTGCCCCGCCTCGCGGCCGCCATACCCTTCGACCTCGAAGGAGCCGAGCGTGCCTCCAGTGACGCGCAGATCGAGCGTCTCTCCCGGCGGCCGACGGGTGACAACGGAGATCGCGCCGGCAAGGGCGGAGCTGCCGTAGAGCGTCGAGAGTCCGCTGCCGGTGAGCTCGACGTGGTCGATCTGAAGAAGCGGCAGGGTGCTCCAGTGCACCCAATTGCCGAACGCGTCGTTCTCGGGGACGCCGTCTACGAGCACCAGGGTACGGCTCGCGCCGGATGCGCCTATTCCACGCAACGACACGCCGTGCGTGGTGGGATGTGAAGCGAGGCTGCTCGAGCGTCGGAAGAGGCTGAAGGACGGAACACGCGACAGCGCGGCATCGAGCGCCGGAGCCGACGTCCGGCGAATCTCACGCGAGTCGAGCACGTAGACCGGCGCGGGCGCTTCCTGCACGGCCTGGGGCGTCCGACTGGCCACGACCGTAACCGTTTCGCGGACGACGGGCATGCGAAGCGTGAAGGCCGCCGTCACGATGAGGACGATCGCTGCACCGGTCACGTCGTTAATCCTACTAGGATGGGGCTCCGCCCCATACCCCGGCGCGCCGTGCGCGCCCAGGCTGTGATATTTTGACGTCGTACCTCGCGGGTCTCTCCGAGACCCTACCTGCCGCCCTTCTCGCGGGGCCGCGGATGGAGGAAATGCGAGCACGCGCCACGTGTGCTCGGTCCTCCACCGTCGGACGACGGGGCCCTGGCGTCAAGGAGCCGGTGATGAAACTCATCGACGTCACACCCAATCTGCTCGTCCGCGATCTCGACAAGAGCAGCGCGTTCTACCGCGACGTGCTCGGCTTCAATGTGGTCGCGACCGTCCCCCCGGAGGCGCCCTTCGTGTTCGTGTGGATGCAGCGCGACGGCGTCAACGTGTTCCTCAACGATGCCGCTGCCTCGGGACAGGAATACCCGACGCTCCGCGGGCGGCCGATCGGAGGCTCGTTGACGATTTACATCACGATGAGCGGCATCGACGATTACTTCAAGACCATCTCGCTCCGCGCGGTGATCGAAGCAACGCTCGAAACGAAACCGTATGGCATGCGCGAGTTCGCGCTCGTCGACCCAGACGGGTACGTGCTGACCTTCGCGGAGGAGGTCGGCGAGCGTGATAGGCTGACCGGTTGATGATCTGGAGTTTGTTCGGTTCGCGCGCCGCGCGCCGCCAGCGGCGCGCGCGCGACGCCGAGCTGACCGGCTTTCGGACGGCACTCGACGCAGCGGCGTCCAGCGGCTCGATCGCAGACCTCGACGCGAACCTCGCCCGACTCGAGGCCCGTGCGCTCGAGCTCGGCCTGTCCGAGGACGACGCTCCGCTCGAAGTCGAGATGCTAGACGGCCTGCGCGAGCTCGCCGGGTTCACGAAGTTCGTCGAGCGCCACGGCTTCCCGGTCGTCGAAACGCAGCACCGGGTTCTGACGGGCGAACGGTGCCGCTTCTCGGCGCCGGCAACGCGCTTGGGAGGTGCTGAGAACGCGCCGGGACGTTTGTTTCTCACCGACGGACGCGCGGTATTTCTCGGTCCGTCGGTCTCTGCCATATCGTGGTTGTCGATCGCGGGTGTCGACCGCGGCGGGCGCGACCTGGTATTTGCGACGCCCGCCCAACGACATCAGTTCTGCATGAACACGTTTGCCGACGCCCTCAAAGCGGCGTGGCTCTCCGACAGGCTGTCGGCGCGCATCCGCCGGCAGTCCTGACCGAACAAAGAGGCTCAATGGCTGTAGCTGCAGTTGGCGTGACGACCGGCCTCGAACGGCTGACCAGCGGCTCGAGCCGCGCGATGGATGTGGTGAAGGGACGCGTCGGTCTCGTCTCGAACCCGGCGTCGGTGAATAGCTCGCTCCGCCACGCCGCCGACTGCCTGGACGACGCGAAGTCGGCCGGCGTCACGCTGGCCGCGCTCTTCGGGCCTCAGCACGGTTTTCGCTCGGACCTCCAGGACAACATGATCGAAACGCCTCACGCCGATCACGCGGCGAGACGGATTCCGATCTACTCCCTCTACAGCGAAACCCGCGAGCCGACCGCGGAGATGCTGCGCGGCCTCGATGCGCTCGTGATCGACCTGCAGGATGTCGGCACGCGAATCTACACGTTCCTCTACACGATGGCCAACTGCCTTCGCGCCTGTGCGCGCCACGGCGTGAAGGCCGTCGTGTGCGATCGGCCGAACCCGATTGGCGGCGCCGACGTGGAGGGGCCGGTTCTCGACCCCAAGTGGACCTCTTTCGTCGGGCAGTTTCCGATCCCGATGCGGCACGGGATGACGATCGGCGAGCTCGCGCGCCTGTTCAACGAACACTTCGGAATCGGCGCGGATCTCGAGGTCGTGGCCATGGAAGGCTGGCATCGCGGGATGTACTTCGATCAGACGCGCCTGCCGTGGGTGATGCCGTCGCCCAACATCCCGACACTCGACACGGCGATCGTGTTTCCGGGTGCGGTGCTGTTCGAGGGAACGAATATCTCCGAGGGCCGCGGCACGACCCGGCCGTTCGAGCTGCTGGGTGCGCCGTGGATTGACGGCGACCAGCTTGCCGATGCCATGAACGCGCGCGGCCTGCCTGGCGTCCACTTCCGGAGCGTGTGCTTCGAGCCGACGTTTCAGAAGCACGCGCGCCAGACCTGCGGCGGCTGTCAGATTCACGTGACAGAGAGGACCATCTATCGTCCGGTTGCAACCGGCGTGGCACTCCTTGAAGAGTTCCGGCGGCAAGGCCCCAAGAACTTCGGATGGAAGCAGCCTCCGTACGAGTACGAGCACGAGCGGCTCGCGATCGATCTACTCTCGGGCTCCGATCGGCTCCGCCACGATCTGGAGGCCGTGCGGCCGGCTGCGGAGATCGCCATGGGATGGCAGGAGGATCTCCACAAGTTCCTGCCAATCAGGGAGAAGTACCTCCTGTACTAGGTTTGGTCGCGGGCACGCGCGACCTTAAGGTCGGGCCTACACCGCTGCCGCACGGGCGCGCCGGATCTGGTCCGCGTGGTTGTGCGCGTGATCGGCGTAGATCTCCAGCCACTTTTCGACCGAGTACGCGCCCACCTCCGTATGCGTGCCCTCGCGGGCCCAGTCGGCGGCCGTCATCCGCTGGAGGATCTGGCCCGTCGTCTCGCGCGCGTAGCGGAATACCTCCAGCGAGGCCTCGCAGGGACGGTCGTAGAACAGTTTCCGCGCGAACGCCTCCTGATCGTATCCCCTGATCGTCGGACGGTCTTCGACGATCAGCAGCCGCAGGCGAATCGCCGACGTCATCTCGCTGTCGGCGAGGTGGTGCACGATCTCGCGCGCGCTCCACTTCTCCGGTGCCGGCCGTGCGTCCAGCTCGCGATCGGTGGCCCCGGCGAGCGCCTCCGCCACGGCCCGATAGCCATCCTTGTACTTCTGAATCAGCGTCTTCCGCTGCTCGTCCGTCATCACCCTGCCTCCTGACTATCCCCGCGTTCGCGCGAGCCCCGGCGCGCGATCTTCCTGCGGCGTCTCCGGCACAAGGTGCTGCTTGAGATGGTCGCGCAGGTGCTCAAAGGCCTCGCCCGGCGTATCGAACTTGTGAAGCAGCTCGAGATCCTCTGCGGCAACCGCACCCCACTCGGCCATCGGCTGAAGGTCGAGAATGCGGTCCCAGTAGTCTCGTCCGTACAGGATGACATTGAGCTTGCTCGACAGCTTCTGCGTCTGCGCGAGCGTCAGGATCTCGAACATCTCGTCCAGCGTCCCGAATCCGCCGGGAAAGATCACCAGCGCCTTCGCGAGGTACGCGAACCAGAACTTGCGCATGAAGAAGTAGTGGAACTCGAAGTGCAGGCCGGGACTGATGAACCGGTTGGGCCCCTGCTCGAACGGCAGACGGATGTTGAGACCGATCGTCTTCGCGCCGGCGTCGCGCGCGCCGCGGTTGGCCGCCTCCATGATGCCGGGACCGCCGCCCGAGCAGACGACGAAGCGATGGCGCGGCGATTCGAGCGTCAGCGTCCACTCGGCGAGCCGCCGCGCGAGCTCGCGCGCGTCTTCATAATACCGCGACCACGCCACCGCTTTCCGCGATCGTCTGAGCCGCTCGTCGAACGACACTCCGCGCCGTGCGGCAGATCGCGCCCGGATGGATCGGCCAGCGGTCAACCGTGCGAGCGCGCGCTCCGCTACAATCCGGCTGTCGATCTTCGCCGAGCCGAAGAACACGACGGTGTCCTGGATGTTCTGCGCCTTGAACCGCCGCAGCGGTTCGAGATACTCCGCGAGAATGCGTATCGGCCGCCCCTCCTCGCTCTCGAGGAACTCGAGGTCGTGGTAGGCGAGCGGCTGCTGGTTCGGCATACGGGAAAAACTGTATCATCCCCATGGCAGGCTCCAGCAGACTACAGGAGGTCCGGCGACATGCGGATGCGCGCGGCAACAGTTTGTGTGGCGGTCGTGACGATGGCGTTTCTCGCGGTCTGCGGTGTCAAGGCATGGCAGGCTGCGCCGGCGGAGAAGCCCGTGCCGGGCGGCTGGGAGCTGCCGCCGAACGCCGACGAGGAGAAGAGTCCACTCAGCGTCACGCCCGTGGTCCTCAAGACGGGCGAAGCGCTTTACAAGAAGAAGTGCGAGCGCTGCCACGGTCCCGAGGGAATCGGCGACGGCCCCGACGCCGATCCCGATCACATGGCCGACATGGACCTCACCAACCCGAAGCGCGCGGATCGAAACAGCGACGGCGTCGTCTTTTACAAGGTCTGGAACGGCCGCCGGAAGCCGAAGATGCCACCCTTCAAAGAAGAGCTGACGAAAGAGCAGGCGTGGTCCGTCGTCGCTTTCGCGCAGACGTTGAGAAAACCCGCGAAGTGACCGCCCCCGCATGCCAGCGGGAAATCCGCACGCCGCGCCCGGCTTCGATCACACGCTGATCATTCGCGCCGCCCCCGCGCGCGTGGTGGCGGCGTTCTTCGACCCGGACGCCCTCGCGATCTGGTGGCAGGCGGTCCGGTCGGTCACGATCGCGAGAGCGTTCGGTGTGTACGCGATCGAGTGGCGCCCGACCGAGTTTCGTGACGAGCTGCTCGGGCCGCTCGGCGGCGTCTTCCACGGCACCGTCGTCGACGTAAAGCCGGGACAGGAATTCTTCGTCGCGGATGCCTGGTGGGTTCCTCCCGAAGGACAACCGATCGGCCCGATGGGCCTCGACGTCACCTGCGCCAGGGACGGTCCCGCCTGCCGCCTCCACGTCCGGCAGTACGGCTATGAAGACAGCGCGCGGTGGCAGCGCTACTACGAAGTCGTCGACGCCGGGTGGCGGACGTCGCTCGCCGCGCTGAAGACGTATCTCGAGGGGCCGCACACATGACGCAGGACCGCTTCATCCGCGCGTTGGGCCTGCGCGACGTCATCCTGATGAACATTGTCGCGATCGTGGGCCTGCGATGGATTGCCCGCGGCGCTCGGACCGGACCGGCATCGATAGCGCTCTGGACGCTCGCGTGTCTCGCGTTCTTCGTTCCGCTTGCGTACGCCGTTTCCGAGCTGTCGAGCCGTCAGCCGGAGCAGGGCGGGTTGTACGCGTGGACGCGACGCGCGTTCGGCCCGGTGCACGGCTTCATCTGCGGGTGGTGCCTCTGGGTGAACAACCTTTTCTACTTTCCATCGCTCCTTCTCTTCGGAGCTGCAAACGCGCTGGCGCCATTCGGCGAAGCGGGCGCCGCGCTCGCTGGCAGCAAGGGGTACGCCTCCGTGTTCGTGCTCGGTGGCATCTGGCTGACGATCGGCATCGGGATCATCGGGCTGAATGCCGGCAAATGGATCCAGAACATCGGGAGCGCGGGAACGTGGGGACCCGCGGGACTGCTCATCGCGGCTGGCGCCGTGGCGCTCGTCACGCAGGGATCGGCGACACCGTTCACCGCCACGTCTCTGGTTCCGCCCCTCGGCGAAGGCTTTCTCGATACCGTTTCGCTCTGGTCGGCGATGTGCTTCGCGTTCTCGGGCTTCGAGATTACGGCGTTGATGGGCCAGGAGGTGAAGCGGCCCGAGCGGACCATTCCGCTGGGCGTGTTCATCGCCGGCGGCGTGGTCGCGGCGATCTACGTGCTCGGATCGATTGCCGTGCTCGTAGCGCTGCCGGCCGATTCATTGCACGAGTTGAGCGGCATCACCGATGCGATCGATCGTGTCGGAACCCGCGTGGGCCTGCCTGCGCTCGGCGGCGCCACCGGCGCGATGATCGCGGCGAGCGCCTTCGCGGGCACGCTGTCCTGGATGGCGAGCGCCGCGCGCGTCCCGTTTGCGGCGGGCGTCGACCGCGTCATGCCTGAAGCGCTCGGCCGGCTCCACCCGCGGTATCGCACGCCGCACGTCGCGCTCGTCGTCCAGGGCATCGTCGCGACCGCCATCTTCGTCGCGAGCGTCTTCTTCGCGATCGCCGGCGCACGGCCGACCATCCAGGACGGCTACGACGTCATGGTCAACCTGACGATCCTGATCTACTTCGTGCCGTACTTGTATCTGTTCCTCGCGCTGCCGCGGCTGCGCCAGACGGCAGGCCGGCGAGTTCCGGGCGAGATCCGAATCCCTGGCGGCGCGCTCGGCCTCTGGGCAATCAGCCTCACCGGTTTTCTGGCCACGGCGATCTCGCTGGGGCTCGTTTTCGTGCCTCCGCCCGGAACGGCGAGCGTGATCAACTACGAAGCGAGCCTGCTGCTTCAGGCCGCCGCCGTCGTTGGCATTGGTTTTCTGCTCTACCGTCGGCGATCCGCGTAATCTCAAGCCCCAGGCCCCAAGCCCCAGGACCCACTCAAGGCAGCTTCTGCAGGTTGAGGAAGTTGGCGTCGCTTCGGGACAGATCCGGGCTCACGCTCACGAAGACGACGACCGCGCCGGAGACGAGTACACCGCTCGCAGTCAGTTCGCGCTGGATGACCTTCACGTCGCCCAGCGCGCACACGACCGGGACCACGCCCCACGACAACGCGAGGCGGCGTGCAACCGCCTCGTTGTCGGTCGCACCATAGATCGGCGACGTCGGCCGCAGCATCGAGAGCCATCGTGCGGTCTTTCCACCGCGCGTCACGGCCACAATGGCGTCCGCGGCGCCGCGAGCGGCCAGCGTGATGGCCGCTTCGCAGATCGCACGGTTGTAACCGGAGCGCTCCGGATCGACGGCGGGGGGCAGCGGCTCGACCTGCGGCAGCGTTTCGGCTTCACAAATGATCAGGTCGAGCGTGCGAACGGCCCGCACCGGATGCTGACCGACGGCCGTCTCACCGGCGAGCATGATCGCGTCGACACCCTGATCGACCGCGGTGGCCGCGTCGCTCACCTCCGCTCGCGTCGGCCGCGGCTCCTGTCGCATCGATTCCAGGACCTGCGTGGCGACGATGACGGGCAGGCCGCGCGCTCGTGCGCGCCGGGTCAGATCCTTCTGAATGCGCGGCACGCGTTCGAGCGGCACCTCGAGGCCCAGGTCACCGCGGGCGACCATGATGCCGTCGCACACATCCAATATTTCGTCGATGCACTCGAGTGCGGCCGGGCGCTCGATCTTGGCGATGATCGGAAGCGCCGCGGCGCCCGCCGCCTCGAGCGCCGAGCGCGCATCGATCACGTCCTGCGCCCGCTGAACGAAGCTCATCGCGATGAAGTCGACGCCGAGCCGGACGCCGTATTCCAGGTCGGCGCGGTCCTTTGCTGTCAGCGCCGAACCTGCGAGAGGAACACCGGGCGCGTTGATGCCCTTTTGCTCGCCGAGCGTTCCACCGTTGACCACGACCGTGTCGACGCCGCGCGTGTCGGCTGCCACGACTTCCAGCTCGATCCTGCCGTCGTCGAGCAGCAGCCTGTCGCCGGCGCTCACCGATTTCGCGAGCCCTTCGAATTCCGTGAATACACGGCCCGGCTCGCCCTGCCCGTCGCCGATCTCGATGCGAAGCCTGGCGCCGGGCGTAAGGAGGAAGGGGCGGCCGCCGGCGAGACGGCCGGTCCGTATCTTCGGCCCCGAAAGATCCTGGAGAATGGCGACGCTGCGGCCCGCAGCCCGCGCCGCGGCACGAATGCGCTCGGCCGACCGCGAGTGAGACTCATGAGTGCCGTGCGAGAAGTTGAGGCGGAAGACGTCGACGCCGGCAAGGACGAGCTCGTCTACGACCTCCGGATTGTCACTGGCGGGGCCGACCGTGGCTACGATCTTCGTATGGCGCGGCATTCCGCGTCAGCTTAACGCACTGAGGCTTGGTTTCTAATTTCAGCTTTGAGCTGTGAGCTGTGAGCGTTGAGCTGTGAGTTGTGGGTCCTGAGAACTCGGGGCTCTGAACTCGCGACGACGGCGGGGCCGTGCGATAATTGCGGTCCAGTTATGAAAACAGCACTTGGTCTCCTCGCAGCCGTCGGGCTCGCCCTGGCGTTCACGGTCGGACTGCCGGGACAGTCGTCGGACGTGGACGCGCTCAAGAAGGAAGTCGAGACGCTGAAGACGCGTCAGGCCGCCCTCGAGCGGGAGCTGGCGGAGCTGAAGGCACGGCTGACGGGCCAGCCGATCCCGGATGCATCAATCAGCCTGTCCGGTGCGAAGATCAGGGGCAACTCGTCCGCGAAAGTGATGCTCCTCGAGTTTTCGGACTTCCAATGTCCGTTCTGCGGCCGCCACTACCGCGAAACGATGCCGCAGCTCGAGAAGGAGTACATCGAGGCCGGACGCATCCAGTACGCGTTTAGAGACTTCCCCATCGAGTCGCTGCACCGCGAGGCGATCAAGGCGCACGAGGCGGCAAACTGCGCCGCTGACCAGGGCAAGTACTGGCCGATGCACGCACGGCTGTTCCTGAACCCCAAGCCTCTCGGCATCGAGGAGCTGAAAGCGCATGCCGCGGCGGTCGGGCTCGAGGCTGTGTCGTTTCAGCAGTGTCTCGATTCGGGCAAGCACGCCGGAACGGTGCAGCAGGGAGTCTCCGACGCCGTCGGCGCCGGCATCTCGGGCACGCCCGCGTTTTTCGTCGGCGTCATTGCCGACGACGGCAAGAGCCTCAAGGCGATGCGCTTCATCAACGGCGCTCACCCGTTCGGCCGCTTCAAGCAGGAGATTGACGCCGTCCTGGCGAAAGCGAACTAGGGCCGCGGAACACGCGGAACAAACCCTGAACGAGCCGCGGACGACGCGGAACACGCGGACTACCTTCTCTTTCTAACGAGCCGCGGACGACGCGGAACACGCGGACTACCTTCTCTTTCTCACGAGCCGCGGACTATGCGGAACACGCGGACTACCCTTTCTCACGAGCCGCCGAACACATGAAAGACGCGGAGCGCTGCGTATGTGCGCCTGCCAGGAATTTCCACCTGGCCTTGTGACGACGATGGCAGTTTCTTCAACGTCTCGAACCTGAAAAAGCGCCTGTCACAGTGTTCGGCGGTGGCAGGGTCCTTGTAAGTCGCAGCAGGCATGCACCACGACCTCCTGCACAGAGAGGTCACTGAGCAAATCATCGGCGGCTTCTACGAGGTTCACTACGAGCTCGGCGGAGGGTTCCTGGAGCATGTCTACCGGAGCCCGATAATCGAAGTGCTCCGGGGGCGCGGCCTGCTGGTCGAGGATAACGCCAGACTGCCAGTGCACTTTCGCGGCAGGCTGATCGCGGAGTTCCGCCCCGATCTCGTCATCAACCAGGTCGTGCTCGTCGAACTCAAAGCACATCGCGCAATTGAGCCGGCGGACGAGGCCCAGATTATCAGCTACCTGAGGGCGTCGAACGTCGAGGTGGGGCTGCTGCTCAACTTCGGGCCGAATCCGTCGTTCAAGCGACACGTGTACGCAAACTCGCGCAAGATCGGCTCCGGCATTCCGTGGTACGTCGACCGACTCGTAACCCATCTGCTAACCGCGCTGTCCGAGGCTCGATCAAGAATGATTCCGCGTATCCCGCGTCCTCCGCGGCTCGTCCAAGAATGATTTCGCGTGTTCCGCGTCCCGCGGCTCGTCCAAGAACGATTCCGCGTATTCCGCGTTTTCCGCGGCCCGTCCAAGAAGTGATTCCGCGTGTTCCGCGTCCTCCGCGGCTCGTCCAAGAATGACTTCGCGTGTTCCGCGTACTCCGCGGCTAGGTTCGATCCGCGGCCTCCGCGGCAGCCGGACGCACAAGCGCCTTCGGGATCTCCATCGCCTCAGCGGCGGCCAGCGCCTCGTTCAGCTCGTGGAGGCCGTAGGTCCGCGCGCCAATCTCGCGCCAGGGCAGCCGCGAGCCGTGCCGCTCCAGCACCCGGAGCGCTCGGAGGAAGTGCCCGGGCTCGCTGCCCCAGCAGCCGCGCACGTCGAGATGCTTCCGGTTGATGTGCTGATGTGCGTTGATCGTGCTCGGTCCGGCGTCGGTGTAGTGACCGGCGATGACGTAGATGCCGCCGTCGCGCACGAGCGACAAGCCCTCCTCCACCGCTCGTGGCGATCCGGCCGCTTCGATCACAACGTCAGGCCCCTCCCCACCAGTCACCTCGAGGATTTGCGCGCGCCGATCGTCGATGCCGGTCGAACGAATGTCGATGACCTCGTCTGCGCCCATGCGGCGCGCGAGCGCGAGCCGATCATCCGGCGCGCCGATCGCCACGATCTGTGACGCGCCGGCGAGCCGTGCCAGGCCGATCGCGCTGAGGCCGACCGCGCCGGTGCCCTGAACGAGCACTCGATCGCCTGGCCGGAGCGTCGCGCGCTCGATGATGTGCACCGCCGTGATCAGGCCGCACCCGCCGCCGATGTAGTCCTCGAACGCGACGCCGTCCGGCAGCCGTGCGAGGCCCACCCCGGGCTCGAGGTAGATGGCTTCCGCCCATCCGCCGAACAGGCCCTCGCTCGCGGGGTCGGTGATGCCGTATACGCGGCGTGCCACACACCGCGTCGGGGTACGACTGACCGTGCACGCGCGGCACCTGCCGCACGTGCGATGAACGTCGAAGAACACGACGCGATCGCCTTCGCGAAGGGCCGAGCCGTCGAGTGACGTGAGCGGTCCTCTCGCGCGGTCGAGAATTCCTGCCGAGACGTGACCGGGGATGATCGGGTACGGCACGCCGGCGAGCCGTCCGTGCCACAGGTGCACGTCGGTGCCGCACACTTCCGAAAACGCGGTGCGCAGCATCGCGCCGCCTGGCGGCAGCTCGGGCGCCGCGAACTCGCGCACTTCCACGGGCGTGCGCGGCGCGACCATGACGGCGGCAAGAACGCGATCGGCCATGTGATACGCTCAGAGCTTATCCCGGCCGCTCCGGACCCGCCACCGTCGGAGTCCCTTTCTATGCATCGCTTCGGCTTTGTCACTCGTCTGTGCGCCGTGGCCATCGCGGCGCTTGCACTCGCGCCGGCGACGGCAGCCGCGCAAGGCTCCGTTCGGCGGCAATGGGTCAGCGTCAGCTACGACTGGCTGTACACGGAGCCGCTGCACTTCAAGGAGCACCCGGTCGAGGATCTCGTGGGGCGGCCGGTCGAAGAGGCGCAGCGTCAGCCGTTCGACTATCGCTCGAACGACGGCCTCACGACCGTCGACACGATCGAGTTCCGGCGCCGCGGTCACGGCGCGGGTGTCACCGTGTATCCGCTCGGCTTCGCGACGGGCGTTACGTTCGGCGTCCGCGTGAGCTACGAGACGCTACCGCGGATCGAACTGAGAATCACCGGACCCGCCCGCGTGCCCGGCTATGTGCTCGAGGATGCGCGTGCCGTGGATTTCTCGTTCGGCGTGTTCGTCGCCGATCGGGCGCCTGGCTGGGGGCTCGGAAGCCACGCCTTCATCGCGGGCGGCGTCGGCCGCGTCAGGAGCGAGGCGTTCGGACGAGGACCGAGGTACTTTGGTGAGGGTGGCGGTGGGATTAACGTGGGACCAATCGGTATTCAGCTCGCGGTCAAGTTCGCGCGGAACAGCCTCGACGAGCCGATCGAGCATTCGTTCATGACGGTGCCAATCACGCTGCGCGGCACGGTAAGCTTCTAAGGTGAAGCGAAGATGGACATAGAGAACTGGCTGTCCGCGGCGAAGGCGGACGCCGACCGGCGGGGGCTGCCGGCCCTGAAGCCGCTCCTCGAAACGCTGGCCGCTTCCACGCGAGTTCTGAGAGCCGGCGCCAGGATAGAGGGGCAGCCTACAGCACCGTCCGGCCATACGCGCTCTGACGATGACAGCCGCGACGATCGCTGAGGTCGCGCCGCAACTCAGGGGCGGCCGCGTCCGCGCCGCGGATTTACTCGAAGGATGTCTCTCGGCAATCGACGCGCGCGATCGCGAGCTGAACGCATTCATCCTGGTCGCACGCGACGAGGCTCGTTCGGCAGCGGCTGAAGCAGATCGAGAGATCGCGGCCGGCCAGTGGCGCGGCCCGCTTCACGGCATTCCCGTATCGGTCAAGGACCTGATCGACGTCGCCGGCCAGGCCACGACCGCCGCGTCGAGAGTTCGCGCCGGAATGGTTGCGCAACGCGATGCAGAGTCGGTCGCGAGGCTGCGTGCTGCGGGAGCCGTGATCATCGGCAAGACGAACCTTCACGAGTTCGCGTTCGGTACGACGAATGAGGATTCGGCGTTCGGGCCGGCGCGAAATCCGTTCGATCCGAAACGGTCGCCGGGCGGTTCGAGCGGTGGATCCGCCGTCTCGGTTGCCGCCGGGATGGCGTTCGCGTCGCTCGGTACGGATACGGGAGGCTCGATACGCATTCCCGCCGCCGCCTGCGGCATCGTCGGGCTCAAGCCGCGGTTCGGCGAGATCTCGTGCGACGGCGTCGTTCCGCTCGGGCGTTCGCTCGATCATGTCGGACCGCTGACGCGAACCGTCCGCGACGCCTGTGTGCTGTACGACGTGTTGCGTGGCGCCGACCGTCCGGGAGAATCCTGGGCTCCCACTACTTCCCCGCTCACCATCGGTGTGCCGCGCGGTTTCTTCGTCGATCGACTCGATCCGGACATCCGTCGTCTCTTCGATGAGGCCCTGGAGCGCGTCCGTCATGCCGGCCACGCCGTCCGGCAGGTCGAAGTCCCGCACGCGGACCTCATCCCGACGGCGTACCTGCACACGGTGCTCCCGGAGGCGGCCGCCTACCACGCCACGATGCTGGATGCGCGGCCGGCCGACTACTCGCCCGGCGTGCGGCTGCGGCTCGAGATGGGCCGGTACCTCCTCGCTCAAGACTACGTTCGCGCCCAGCACATTCGAGACATCCTGCGCGTCGAAATCGATCAGGCCCGTGGCTCGGTCGACCTGGTCGCGCTGCCGACCCTCCCGATTCCGGCGCCGCCCATAGGAGCCGAATCCGTACCGATGGGCGACGGACACGAAGCGGTTCGGGCCGCCATGCTGCGTCTCACGCAGGTCTTCAATCTCACGGGGCATCCTGCGATGTCACTGCCGATGGGCCGCACACCGGCGGGTCTTCCGGGCGGGTTTCAGCTTGCGGCGAGAGACACCGACGAGCTCCTGCGCGCAGCGCTGGTGCTCGAGCCGCAGATCAATCCGGAGTTCGCGAGGTCGTGATTAGACTGGCATTTCACCGCTGGGAGCGCCGCCTCGCCGATGTGTCGCGGGCCGAGCGGCTCGTCCGGCCGTTCGACTGGGGACTCGAGTGGATTTCGGACAACGCCACGAACGGCGCCGCGCCATTCGACGTCATCGATCGCTGGGTCGACGGCGTGATGGCAGACACGGACAGGTTTTATGCGACGCCGCCGACATCAGACTACCGCCTGGACGCCGGCCGGCTGACGTTCCCGAGTGTCTTCGAGACGCCCCATCCTGGCAACAACGTCGTCTATGCCCGTTATTTTCCGGGACGGACGGCGAACGGGAGTCGGCCGCGCCGCGCCGTCGTGGTTCTCCCGCAGTGGAACGCCGACGCCGGTGGACACGTCGCGCTCTCGCAGCTGATCGCGCGGTTCGGCATCAGCGCGCTTCGTCTCAGCCTGCCGTATCACGACGCGCGGATGCCGCCTGAGCTGCGGCGCGCCGAGTACATCGTGAGCGCCAACGTCGGCCGAACGCTGCAGGTCTGCCGTCAGGCAGTGCTCGACGCGCGGCGCGCCGTTCACTGGCTGGCCGCGCGCGGCTACGATCGGATCGGGATCCTGGGAACGAGCCTCGGCTCGTGTCTGGCGATGCTGACCGCCGCGCACGAGCCGCTAATCAACGCGTGCGCGTTCAACCACATCTCTCCCTACTTCGCCGACGTCGTGTGGCACGGCCTGTCGACGGCGCACGTGCGCCAGGGGCTCGAGCAGGGCATCGATCTCGAGCGGCTCCGGCGGGCGTGGCTGCCGATCAGCCCGATGCCCTTCTTCGATCGCGTCAGGGATCGGCGCGTGCTTCTCGTCTATGCGCGGTACGACCTCACGTTCCCCGTACCGCTCTCGCGCGCGTTCGTGGAAGAATTCCGCCGGCTCGGCATCGATCACGACTTGGCGGTCCTCCCGTGCGGCCATTACAGCACGGGCGTTGCACCATTCAGCTGGATGGATGCGTTCGCACTGATCCGATTCTTGCGGAGAAGCCTCTAGGACGTGCTGCTCGGCCTCGTCGCGCTGGCTCTTGTAGACAGCATCAACCCGTCCGCCATCGTCGTGACCCTCTACTTGTTGTCCCGCGGGCGCGTGGCGGCGCAAGTCGCCGTGTACACTGCCGCGATCTTCCTGACCTATCTGACCCTAGGCACGACGATGATGTCGGGAATCGATGCTCTCTTGCCGTCATTGAGGACCATGAGCGAGAGCAGGCTCGGGTTCATCGTGCAGGGCCTCATCGGACTCGCCATGCTGCTCTATGCGATCCGGGCGCCGGCGACAGCCAGGTCAGCGCCGCGCGTCGAGCCTGGCGCGAGCACATATGCCGGATTGGCCCTGCTCGGCATCACGGTGACGACAATGGAGTTGCCTACGGCAGTGCCGTATTTCGCGCGATCGCGCTTCTCACGACAGCCGCCTTGCCGCCAACCCAGTGGCTACCGCTGCTGGTCCTCTACAACGCGATCTTCGTGCTCCCCCCGTACTGCTCCTGATGGGCCACACCGTTTTCGGAAAACGGCTGGATGCGCGCTACGCTGAGCTCAGGGAGCAATTGCAGGCTGGTGCCCACGAGACGATGCTCTGGATCTTGGGTCTGGTGGGCGGCGGGCTGCTCGTCTGGACTGTCTTGGAATACGTCGCCCGCTACGTGCTGCGCAACTGAACCCTCACCCGGCAGGGTCCCTAGTCCCGTCCCGAGTCCCTACAAGTATTTCAAGAGTCCCTGGAACGCGTCATAGATGACGCTGGCGAGCTCTCGCACGAGTGGCGAGACTTCCCCTTCGGCCACGGCGTCGGCCACCGTGACGGGATCGGTGAGGAGCAGCCAGATAGTGGCGCCGGCGAGCGCCGCCGCCACCACCCCGACCACACCAAACAAACTCAGGCTCAGGCGGGTCAGGCTCATCGCGCTTGGCTAGTGTACAGCCGAGCGCAATGGGCTGTCACACCTCCAGGACTATCTTGCCGAAATGGCGCCGCTCTTCGAGGCGCCGTTGGGCATCTGCGGCGCGGGACAAGGGAAACACCTCGTCAATTGCGGGGCGCAGGCGTCCCTCGAAGAAGAGCGATGCCGCGCGCAGCAGCTCCCCCTTCTCACCCATGTAGGACCCGCGCAGCGAGATCTGGCGGGCAAAGAGGACCCGAAGATCGAGAACGGCGCGCGGACCTGTCGTCGCTCCGCACGTGACGAGCCGGCCAGCGCGCGCCAGGCTCTTTACACTCGCCTCCCACGTCGCCTCTCCGACGTGCTCCACGACGACGTCGGCCCCGCGGCCGTCGGTAAGGCGCCGGGTCTCACGGGCGATGTCGTCGCGGCGGTGGTCGATGACGGCGTCCGCGCCATGCTCGCGTGCGCGCTCGAGTTTCGCAGGCGTGCCGGCCGTCGCGATGACACGCGCCCCGGCAAGCTTCGCGATCTGAACCGCGGCGTGTCCGACGCCGCTGCCGGCCGCGAGCACCAGTACCGTTTCACCCGGCTCGAGCCCGGCGACGTTCAGCAGCATGTGCCAGGCCGTGAGGAACGTCAGCGGAAACGCGGCCGCGTCGATGAAGGCGATGTGATCGGGAATCGGTATCAGGTTCACAACGGGAACCCGAACCAGCTCGGCATATCCACCGTCGCTGCGATAACCCAGCACGTCGTAATCTGCGCAGCGGTTGTCGGCGCCGGCGAGACACGTGTCACACGCTCCGCAGCTCAGCCCGGGCTGAAGCATGACTCGTGTGCCGGCGGCGATCCTGCCGCCGGGAGACGATACGACTTCGCCCGCGACGTCGCTGCCCGAGATATGCGGAAGGGGGATGATCACGCGCTCGAGCCCACGGCGCTCCCAGAGATCGAGATGGTTCAGCGCACAGGCTCGCACGCGGACGAGCGCGTCGGGCGGTTCCGGGACCGGATCCGGCGCCTCCTCGAAACGGAGGACATCGACGGTGCCGTGCTCGTGGAATCTGACCGCCTTCATGATCGGCCGAACAGCGTCTAGGTTGCTGCCATTTCCGATGCGCCGAGATTGAGCGCCGCAAGCGACGGCCCGATCCGGTCGCGATCGCCGACGACGACGGTTACGAGGCGGGCGGGATCGAGATGAGCGTTGGCGACGCGAATGACTTCCGAGGCATCGACGGCCGAAACGCGCGCAACGAATTGAGAAAAGTAGTCGTCCGGCAGCCCGTACAGCGCGAGTTGCGCGGTGGCACGGGCCACCTGCTCCGCCGTTTCGAAGTTACGCGGATATCCGCGCGTCAGCGCCCGCCGCGCGAGCACGAGCTCGTCGTCGGTCGGCGGTCGCGATCCCCGGATGGCCGTCACTTCGCCGAGCGCCTCGCGAATCGCGGAGGCCGTGGCGTCGCTCTGAACGCTCGCCTGGAGGATGAACGGGCCGCGGCCGCGCCGGAACTCGAAAGAGGTGCGCGCGCCGTAGGTGTAGCCCTTGTCCTCGCGCAGGTTCAGGTTGATCCGGCTGACGAACTGCCCGCCCAGGATCATGTTCAGAACGAGGAGGGCGTGGTAGTCGGGCGTGTTCCGGGGTGCCGCCGCGTGCCCGATCCGGAGCTCCGACTGCGCCGATCCCGGGCGATCGACGAGCGCCAGGCGTTCGGGGACCACGGATGGTGGATCGGCACCCGACGGATCGACGCCCAACGTCATGTCGGCGTCGCCGGCCGTCCAGTCGGCGAACGTACGCGCAACAGCCTCGAACAGATCGTCGTGAAGCGCGTCGCCGACGGCGACGATCGTGGCGCGCCCGGGCGCAAACCAGCGGCGGTGGAACGCCGTGACCTCGTCGAGCGTCATCGTCCGCAGCGATTCCTCGGTTCCGATCGGCAGGTGGCCGTATGGGTGGTTCTGGTAAACGAGTCGTGCGAAGGCACGGTCGGCAACGGCGGGCGCGAGGTCGCGAAGCTGCAGGAGGCGCGTCAATCGCAGCTCGCGTACGCGCTCGAACTCGCGCTGCTCGAAACGCGGCACGCGCGCGATGTCGGCGACGAGTCCAAGGCCGTCTTTCGTGAAGCGCGCCAGCGTGGTGAGACTGAGCACCATCGCGTCCGATCCGATCTCGACGTCGAACTGCGCGCCGAGCCGACCGAGCGCGTCGTGGATGTCGAGCGCCGAGTAGCTGCCGCAGCCCTCGTCGAGCATGTCGCCGGTCATCGCCGCGAGGCCCGGACGCTCGTGCGGATCGGCGGCGGCACCGACCGGGAGAATCAACAGGATGGCCACGAGCGGGACGTCGTGATGCTCCACGGTCCAGACGCGAAGACCATTGGGCAGAGCTCGCTTGCGGATGTCGGGAAACGTGAAGGTCGGGTCCGGACCAAGCGGCGGCAGCCGCGTGCGATCCACGGCCATCACGACACCTGAACGGCAACCGAGTCTTCGAGCGCCAGCGCGCCGGCACCGAACGGCACGACACTCAGCGCGACACGAGACGCGCGGCCGAGATACGCCGTGGCCGCCTCGCCGAGCGTCGTCGCCGTCACGCTGCGATAGCGCCCGAGGTCGAGAGCAAAGCCGCCGGGATCTCCGAGGAACGTGTTGTAGGCGTTGAGCTGATCGGCCTTGCCGCTGAAGCCGCCCACCGTCTGCAGTCGATGGACGAATTGAGCCTCCGATTGAGCCTGCGCGCGCTCCATTTCGGGTGCGGTCGCGCCACCGGAGGCGAGTCGCTCGATCTCGTCCGAAATCGCGCGCTCGAGCTCGACGAGCGTGTGGCCCGGCGCCGCCGTGGCCACGATCTGAAAGAACGACTCCAGCTCGCGCGAGTTCTGAGAGGCCGCTACCTCTGTTGCGACCCGCGTGTCGTAGACGAGCGAACGATACAGCCTCGATGTCTTTCCGTGCGCCAGAACGTCCGCCACCAGATCGAGCTCGGCGTCGCCGCCCGCAAAGAGCGCCGGCGTCCGCCAGGCGAGGTACAGGCGGGGCAATTCGACGCGATCCTCGAGGACGAGCGGCCTGGACGGCGCCGTCGCGCGCGGCAGCACCGTGACACGCGGCACGCTTGGACCGCCCGGAATCTCGCCAAAGTACTTCTCGACGAGCTCGAGGGCGACGTCAGGATCGATATCGCCCGCAACGGCGACCGAAGCGTTCGCCGGGTGATAGTAAGTCCGGAAGAACGCGCGGACGTCGGCGATGTCCGCGGCCCTCAAGTCTTCAGCCGAGCCGATCGTCAGCCAGTGATACGGATGGTCCGATGGGTACAGCGCGGCAACGAGGGCCATCGCCGCCATCCCGTACGGACGGTTCTCGTAGTTCTGCCTGCGCTCATTGAGGACGACATCCCGCTGATTGTTGAACTTCGTCTCGGTCAGCGCCGCCAGCAGATACCCCATCCGATCGGATTCCATCCAGAGCGCGAGCTCGACGGCGTTCGACGGCACGACCTCCCAGTAGTTGGTACGGTCTGCGTTTGTCGACCCGTTGAGCGAGGCGCCCGCTTCCTGCAGCGGATGGAAGTAGCCGCGGTCGTGGTGTTCGGAGCCCTCGAACATCAGGTGCTCGAACAGGTGCGCGAACCCGGTACGACCCGGCACTTCGTTCTTCGATCCGACGTGGTACCAGACGCTGATGCCGACGATCGGACAGCCCCGATCCTCGTGCACGATGACGTCGAGTCCGTTTGAGAGCGTGTGCTTGACGAACGGAATGTGCATGCGGCTACCAGGCCACGACGTAGCGCTCCCGACGCGGATCCGCGCCGCCTCGCAGCGCGCCCGTGACAGGATCGATCCCGACGGCGACGATTCCCGTCGAAATCCCCAACACGGGGCGGACGCGAAGCTGATGTCCGCGGCGCTGAAGCTCCTCGATCACTGCCCCGCCTGCCGAGTCCTCCACTTCGAGCACGCCAGGCTGCGCGCGATGGTCGTCGAACGAGCTCTCCGGATGCAGTGAATTGACGCGCGGCGCTTCGATCGCGGCCTGCACGTCGCGCTCGAAATCGATGATGTTCAGAAGCACGAGGAGGATCTGCTGGTCCTGACTGTCGCCCCCCGGCGTTCCAATGGCGAGGAACGGCCGGCCGTCCTTGAGCACCACGGTCGGCGTCAGCGTCGTCCGGGGACGCTTTCCGCCGGCGAGGACGTTGGGGCTCTGCGGGTCGAGGCGGAACGCCTGCATGCGATTGCTCAGGGGAACACCCGTGTCACCGGCAACGAACGCGCCTCCAAGGAGCCAGCCCGAACTGGGGGTCGCGGAGAACAGGTTGCCGGCCGCGTCGACAGCCTGGACGGCGGTGGTGTCGCCGCGTTCGATGGGGTCAGACCCCAGTTTTTCGTTTTTCGTAAACGCCGGATGTGCCGGTGCGGCGTTTACGGAAAACGAAAAATTGGGGTCTGACCCCATTTCCAGTCGCCCCGGCCGCTGCTCGAGACTCGCGCGCGTGCGATCGATCAGCGTGCGACGCGACGCTGCATAGGCGTCCGACAGCAGTGCGGCCATCGGCACCTGCACGAAATCCGGGTCGCCATAATACCTGTCG
Organism: Vicinamibacterales bacterium; assembly: GCA_036257535.1. Classification (GTDB taxonomy): domain Bacteria; phylum Acidobacteriota; class Vicinamibacteria; order Vicinamibacterales; family 2-12-FULL-66-21; genus DATAEE01. Next base: position 36,058 of record DATAFJ010000192.1, read on the forward strand.
CGATCGGCGTACGCGAGCTTCACGGCTTCGACGATCGTGTGGAACGCGTCGGCCGATCCGATTCCCATCGATCGCAGATCGAAGCCTTCGAGCAGGGCGAGGGTCTGCAGCAGCACCGGACCCTGGTTCCACGGGCCGGCCTTGAAGACCTGGTAGCCTCGGTAATCGATCGATAGCGGCTTCTCGATCTTGCCCTCGTAGGAGGACAGATCGTCTTCACTCAGGATGCCGCCCGCTTCTTTCGTCGCCGCAGCCATGCGGCGCGCGATATCGCCTCTGTAGAACGCATCGCGGCCCGCCCGTATCGCCTGCTCGCGTGTCGCACCTGATACCAATGCCTTCCGTTCCGCCTCCACGAGCGCGCGGAGCGTTCGAGCGAGGTTGGGCTGCCGGAATATCTCGCCGCTCGCGACGACCCGCCCCTCACCGTAGTACGTGCGCATCGTCCAGGCGTAGGGCTCGCACGCCTTCCGCTCGCTCTCCAGGTATCGCCGGAGAAACTCGTACATCGGAAAGCCGTCGGCGAGCTCGATCGCGGGCGCGAGCACGTCGCCAAGCGAACGCGTGCCGTATCGCGTGAGCGCCAACGCCGCGGCATCGACGACGGCGGGAACGGTTCCGCCCAGTGGCCCGTTGCCTGGAATCGCTTTTTGAGCGGCAAACATCTGGACGGCCGCGGCACGCGGCGCGGATCCTTGCCCGTTGATGACGATCACCTCGCGATCCCGCGCCGAGTAGATGATCATCGGCGCCTCACCCCCGAGCCCGAAGTGAGAGATCTCTACGACGGCGCCGGCGAAGACAGCCGCGATGCCCGCGTCGATCGCGTTGCCACCCGCCGCGAGCACCCGCGCGCCGGCATCGGCCGTAAAGCTTCGACCGGCTGCCACGACGCCGTGACGCCCGCGGAATTCGGGCCTCAGTTGCGGTTCGAAAGCGGAGACGATGACGCTGGCGGCAACGAGCGCGGCTGCAACTGCCAGCTCGGCATGCAAGCGCCGAGTAGCAGACGGGCTATCATCCATGCGCGTGGATCCTACTGGCAAACCAGACGGGGGTAAACGGCAAAGCGCGCCTCCTGCACCACGCTCGCGAATGGGGACGATGCTCGCGCTGGTTGCGCTGGCCGAGCTTTTGGGAATGACGTTGTGGTTCTCAGCGACTGCGGTAGCGGCGCCGATGGCTGCCGAGCTGCATCTGTCGCAACAGAGCGCGGCATGGCTCACGATGGCGGTTCAAGCCGGATTCGTCGTCGGCACGCTCGCCAGCGGTCTGTTGAATCTGCCCGACCGGCTCAACGCGCGGCGGTTGTTTGCGCTGGGCGCCGTCGCAGGCGCTGGAGCGAACGTCGCCGTGACGTTCGCCGCGTCCGCGCCGGGCGCCGTGTTCTGGCGGTTTGCAACCGGAGCCGCGCTGGCGTGCGTGTATCCACCCGGCATGAAGATCGCCGCCGGATGGACGATCGCGCGCCGTGGAACTGCGCTGGGCCTTCTCGTTGGTGCATTGACGCTCGGTTCGGCTGCGCCGCACCTTCTCGCCGCGTTTGCATCTCCAGCCACGTGGCGGTCGGTGCTCTTTACAGCCTCGGGCCTGGCCCTCGTCGGCGCCGCGATCATGACGCTCTGGGTCCGCGACGGACCGTACGTGACGACGACCGCGCCGTTCGATCCGCGGGCGGCGCGAGACCTGATACGGATCCCGCGCGCGCGACTCGCCACGCTCGGTTACCTCGGGCACATGTGGGAGCTCTACGCGATGTGGGCTTGGATTGGCGCGTATGCCGCCGCCGCGGCCGCGGCACAAGGCGCCCAGGGCGCAGAAGCGGGCCGCTGGGGCTCCATCGTCGCCTTCATCGCCGTTGCGAGCGGAGCGCCGGCATGTGTTGCCGCGGGGCTATGGGCCGATCGGATCGGGAAGGCGCGCATCGCACGCGCGGCAATGATAGGCAGCGCAACCTGCGCGCTCGCGACGCCGCTGGTGTATTCCGCCTCCGGATTCTGGCTGATCGCCCTGGCCATCGTGTGGGGCGCAACGGTCGTCGCCGACTCCGCGCAGTTTTCCGCGCTCGTCGCGGATGCCGCCCCGACCGACCACATCGGCACGGCGCTCACACTTCAGACCTGCGCCGGTTTTCTCCTGACGATGCTCACCATCAGGCTCGCGCCGATCGCGGCCGATCTCGTGGGATGGCGGTGGACGTTCGTTCTGCTGGCGCCCGGTCCCCTTCTCGGGGCCGCGGCCATGAAGCGGCTGGAGACCTACGCGATTCAGCCGCCGGTCACGGAACGGGCGTGAGCGGAATCGGCTTGCGGTAGCTGGCGATCGAGACCTGCGCGGCCGCCTGTTCAGCCACGCCGAAGAACGCGCGCGCCGCCGGCGACTCAGGCTCGCCGATGACGATCGGGACGCCTGCATCTCCTCCCGTTCGAATCGGCTCGTACAGCGGAATCCTCCCGATGAACGGCACGCCGAGCTGCGTGGCCAGCGCCTCGCCGCCGCCCTTCCCGAAGATGTCTGCCTCGCGTCCACATCCCGTGCACACGAAGTGACTCATGTTCTCGACGATGCCGAGCGTGGGCACGTTGAGCTTCTGATACATCCGCACGGCACGCCGCGTGTCCGCCACCGACACCGTCTGCGGCGTCGTGACGACGATCGCTCCCGCCACCGGAACAGTCTGGCTCAGGCTGAGCGCAACGTCCCCGGTGCCCGGCGGCATATCGACGATGAGGTAGTCCGCCTCCGGCCAGCGCACTTCGCGGAAGAACTGCTGGATGACGCCGTGCAGCATCGGCCCGCGCCAGATCACAGGCGCGTCTTCCTGAGTCAGGAACCCGATCGAGACGACATGGATGCCGTATCGCTCGGCCGGAACGATCTTCTGACCGTCGGTGGTCAGCTGCGTCTGCAGCCCGAGCATGATCGGCACGTTCGGGCCGTAGATGTCGCCGTCGATCATCGCCACGCGGCTGCCGCGCAGGGCAAGTGCGACGGCGATGTTGACGGCGACCGTCGTCTTGCCGACGCCGCCCTTGCCGGCGCC
>DATAFJ010000200.1:0-1728 GCA_036257535.1 Vicinamibacterales bacterium
GAGTACCGCGCGTCCGCGGCGGTCGAGGAGCTGAAGAAGCGCCTCGCGCTCACCTGCCGGGTGGTGCGCGACGGCGTCGAAGGGACCGTGCGCGCTGACGCGCTCGTGCCGGGCGACGTCCTCGTGCTCTCCGCGGGCAACCTGATTCCCGCCGACGGCCGAATCCTCGAGGCGACAGACTTCCTCGTCAGCGAGGCCAGCATGACGGGCGAGTCGTTCCCGGTGGAGAAGCAGCCCGGCGTCGTAGCCGCCGCCGCGCCGCTCGCCCAGCGGACGAACGTCGTGTTTCTCGGAGCGTCGGTGCGCAGCGGCACGGCGAGGGTTCTCGTCGTCGAAACGGGGCGGCGCACGGCGTTCGGCGCGATCGCCGCTCGGCTGCGCGCGCGGGAGCCGGAAACCAACTTCGCCCGCGGACTTCGGCAGTTCGGCTACCTGTTGATCCGGTCGATGGTCGTCATCGTCCTCTCCGTCCTGACGGTGAATCTCCTGCTCCATCGTCCGCTCGTCGAGTCGCTGCTCTTCTCAGTCGCCCTCGCCGTCGGCCTCTCGCCCGAACTCCTGCCCGCGATCGTGAGCGTCACGCTCGCGGCCGGTGCGCGCGCCATGAGCAAGCAGGGCGTCATCGTCCGCCGCCTGGACGCGATCGAAAACCTGGGGAGCATGACCGTCCTCTGCACCGACAAGACCGGCACGCTGACCGAAGGGACGATTGTTCTCGCCGACGCCACGGATCCGAAAGGACGCACGTCGGCGGCTGTCCGGCAACTCGCGTTCCTCAATGCATCGTTCGAGACCGGCATCGACAACCCGATCGATGCGGCGATCGTCACGGCAGGAGAACAGGCGCGGCTCTCCACCTCCGGCCACGAAAAGATCGACGAGATTCCCTACGACTTCCTGAGAAAGCGCCTGACGATCGTGATGGCTGAGGGAGGCGATGCCGAGCAACATCTCGTCGTCACGAAGGGCGCGTTCTCGAACGTGCTTTCGATCTGCACGCAGGTGGAGCAGGACGGCGCCGTGCTCCCGCTGACGGATGTCGTCACCGCCGAGCTCTCCGCATACTACGAGGCAAAAGGCAAGGCGGGCTTTCGCGTGCTCGCGCTCGCGACGCGTACTGTCGTGGCCCAGGGGGCCTACCAGCGCGACGACGAGGCGGAGATGGTCTTCGCCGGCTTCCTGCTCTTCCTCGACCCGCCGAAGGCCGGCGCCGCACGCGTGCTCGGCGACCTCGCGAAGTTGCATGTCGAAGTGAAGGTCATCACGGGCGACAACCGGTTTGTGACGGGCCATCTCGCCGAGACTGTCGGACTCGACCCGACGTCGATGCTCACCGGTGACGTGCTGGCGAAGCTCGACGACGAAGCGCTCTGGCACGCGGCGCCCAAGACCTCACTCTTCGCCGAAATCGATCCGCAGCAGAAGGAGCGCATCGTCCGTGCGCTCCAGCGCACCGGTCACTCGGTCGGCTACCTCGGCGACGGGATCAACGACGCCCCCGCGTTGCACGCGGCCGATGTCGGCATCTCGGTCGATCAGGCCGTGGACGTCGCCCGCGAGAGCGCCGACATCATCCTGTTGAAGCGCGATCTCGATGTCCTGCGCACCGGGGTCGAAGACGGCCGCCGCACGTTTGCCAATACGCTCAAGTACATCTCGATTACGACCAGCGCGAACTTCGGCAACATGGTCAGCATGGCGATCGCGGCGCCGCTCCTGCCGTTTCTG
>DATAFJ010000214.1:0-4684 GCA_036257535.1 Vicinamibacterales bacterium
GCAGCAGCACCGCGGCGAGCACGCCGGGCCACAGCCGGAGATGAGTCGAGTGTTCTGCATTCATGAGTAGCCGGGCCCTTTTCTATTCCAGCCTGAGCGCCTGCAGGACATCCACGCGCGAAGCCCGCACCGCAGGCATCAGGGCCGCGAGGATCGCTGCGCCGGCGAGCACGAGGGCGGCACCCAGCAGGGGCAGAACTCCGGGCAGCGTGCTCACGCTCTCGAAGTACGTCGCGGCCACCCGGCCGACCGCATAGCCGCCCGCCATACCAGCGGCAATGCCCAGCGCCACGATGGCCACGCCCTGGGACAGGACGCCAAGCAGCAGTCGCCGCGGCGACGATCCGATCGCCAGCAGCACACCGAACTCGCGCGTGCGCGCACTCACGGAGAGCGCCAGGACTCCCGCCACGCCCATCACGGCGATCGACAGCGCGATACCCGCGAATCCGGAGACGACGAAGTCGTTCAGCCGGTCCGGTGCCAGCACGTCCGATCGCACGTCCTCGAGCGTCGCGACGCGCTCCACGGGCTGGTCCGCGGCCATCTGACGGATGACTCGCGTCACCGCCGGTACGAGCGCGTAGGGATCGCCCTCGGCATGCACGAACAGACGGCCCGCGGCGCCCATCTGCTGCACCGGGTGATAAATCGTGAGCGCAGGCCCGGGCACGACGTTCTCGTCGTCCACGTCCGCGACGACGCCGACGATGCGCCGCGGCTGGGGATTGCCGAAGAGAGCCTCGGTCCACCAGATCTTCCGGTTCAACGCGTCGCCGTCGGGAGACAGCCGCTGCGCGAGGCTCTGGCTCACGATGACGACGCGCTCGCTGTTGGCGTGGTCGCCATCCGTGAAGTCGCGGCCCGCCAGCATCGGAACGCCAAGCACACTGAAAAAGTTCGGCGCCACGATTCGCAGCCGCGCATGCGGGTTCTCTTCGCCGTCCGCCGGCGTGTAGCCTTCGGCGGCGAACTGGAATCGTGGAAACGTCCCGGCGTCGCGCCACGGAACGAAGCTCGCGAGCGCAACCCCCTCCACGCCCGGCAGTCCGTCGATCCGGCGTGTCATCTGTTTGTAGAGTTCCATCTCCTTCGGATCGGCGAGGCCCACGCCCCTCGTCGGAAGGTCGATGGCCAGGACCTGCCGCATGTTGTAGCCGGTGTTCGCGGTTTGCAGCGCCACGAGCGCGGCAAGGAGCGTGGCCGCGCCGGCGAGCAGCACGAACGAGAACGCGATCTGCGTCATCGCGAAGGCTCGCAGCCTGCCGTTGGTGCCGGGTGTGAGCCGAATGCTCCCGGTCGGCGCGTGCGGCGAAGGCAGCCGCGGAACGTACGCCAGAAGAACCGCGGCGGCCATCGCCAGGCTGACGCCGACCCAGAGAAGGCTCGCGTCGACCGTGACCTCGAGCGCGCGCACCGAGAATCGCGCCGCGAAGCGTGCGACGACGCCGACGAGCGGACCGGCCAGCGCGACGCCGAGCAGCGCGCCGGCGCCGCACAGCACCAGGCTCTCGCCGAGCAGCGTGCGGCGCAGCGCGCCGCGGCTCGCGCCGAGCGCGGCTCGCACGGACAGTTCACCTTCGCGCCTGACGGAGCGGGCCAGTATCAGATTCGCGACGTTCGAGCAGGCAATCAGAAAGACGACGCCCGCCGCGGCAAGCAGCAAGAGCAGAATCGGCCGGGCAGGCGCGGCGAGCTGATCGCGCAGCGGCGTGACGCTTAATCGGACGTCCGCGCGCGCGGAATACGCCTCCGGGTGTTCCCGCATCATGGCCGCATGTATCGCGGTCAATTCATCACGGGCCGATTCGACCGACGCACCGGGCGCCAGGCGGCCGAAAAGCTCGGTCATCCGGTGCGTCCGCTCGGTCACCATCGTCGCGCCGAGGTGATGCGGGCTCGTCACCATGTTGGCGATGATTTCGGTGTCGGCCGGATACGGCACGGATGGCTCGAGGACGCCGACGATCGTCGCGGTGCGCGAACCGAGCCGGATAGTTTTCCCGATCACGCCCGGGTCGCTGTCGAGCGACGTCGTCCAGAAGCGATGCGTCAGAACCGCCACGCCGGCGGCGTCGGGTCCGTCGTCTGCCGCGGTGAGCAGCCGGCCAAGCACGGGCCGCAATCCCATCACCTCGAAGTAGGATCCGCCCACGACGCCGGCCTGGACGACCCGCGGCTCCCCGAAACCGATCAGCGTGAAGCCGATCGTCGAGAAGTCCCCGAATGCGCCGACGGTTTTCGCGCGCGATTCGAAGTCGTTGATTTCCGGCACCGAGAATGTGCTGTTGGCGGTGCCGAGCCCTGGAGCACTCTGGCGGATGTAGATCAGTTGATCTTCGCCGCGGTTGACGAGCGGCCGGAGCAGCACGCCGCGAACGACGCTGAAGATCGCCGCGTTTGCGCCGATGCCGAGGGCCAGCGTGATGACGACGGTAGCGGCCATGCCCTTGGCGCGCAGAAGGGATCGCAGGCCGATGCGCATTTCCTGCGCGAGCGCGACACCGGCATCGAACCAGCGGCCGTACCAGACGCGCCGCATCGAGTCGCGGATCTCCGGGATGTAACCGAGCTCCCTCAGCGCGGCCAGGCGAGCGGTCTTCGGATCTTCACCGCGCTCGATCCGTTCCTTGACGCTGAGCGCCAGGTGGCCGCGGATTTCCTCGTCGAGCTCACGCTCGTCGGGCCGCATCCCTACTCCTCGCCGGCTTGTGCCGGGTTCATGATTCGCCCGATCGCGTGAACGAGCTGCGACCAGCGATCCGCCTCGCGGGCGAGCTGAGCCTTTCCCGTCGCGGTTAACCGGTAGTACTTCGCGCGCTGGTTCGCCTCGCTGACCGCCCACTCCGACTTCAGCCAGCCGCGCTTCTCGAGGCGGTGGAGCGCCGGGTAAAGCGAGCCGGTTTCGACCGTGAGGAGGTCGTCGGACTGCGCCCGGATGGCCTGCCCGATGCCGTGGCCGTGCTGCGGTCCCCACTGGAGCGTCCGGAGGACGAGCATGTCGAGGGTGCCCTGGAGGAGCTCGAGGCGGCGGTCGTCGGGCGTCTTGGCCATAGTGGTAGAGAGTCTACGGCCTTAGACGTAGGGCGTCTACGGCTTGTTCCGGATGCAATAAGGTAACCTTGTGCACGATCGGCCGCAGGAGGAGCTCGTGCGAGGACACCGAATCGACCGGCGCCACTTTCTCGGCTCCGCCGCCGCGACCGGCGCCTTCTTTGCGATGCACGACGTGGTCGGAGTCGCTGACCAGAGCACTGGTGCAGCGCCGGCGCAACCTGGACGGCCGCGCGTCCTGTCGCTCGAGCTGCAGTCCGGCGCGCCGCTCGGCGACATGAAGGCGTTCTACGGAAAGACGCTCGATCTTGCGATCCTGGAAGAAAAAGACGACCGCTTCACCATCGAAGCGGGCGAGACGCGGCTCACGTTCCTCGGCAGCTCCGACACCGTCGACGGCCGCGCGCCGTTCTACCATTTCGCGTTCAATATTCCGGAGAACAAGATCCTCAAGGCGCTCGAGTGGCAGAAGGCACGCACGCCGATGTTGCCCATCCCAGAGCGAAACCGCGCCGCCGGCTTTCCGCCGGAGGTCGTCGACTACAGCCACTGGAACGCGCACTCCATCTTCTTCCTCGACCCCGCCGGGAACGTCGTCGAGTACATCGCGCGCCACGACTTGAAGAACGCCAACGGCAACGCGTTCAGCTGGACGGACATCCTTTACGCCAGCGAGATCGCCCTCATCGTCGACGACGTCGAGACGGAAGCGGCGAGGTTGGCGGAAGTGGCCGACGTGACGCAGTACAAGGGCGCCACGGATCAGTTCATGGCGATGGGCGACGAGTACGGGTTGCTGCTGATCATGAAGCGCGGCCGCGTGATCGACTTCACGTCGAACCCCCATAACGGCGTTCGCGTGTATCGTACGGGCGTTACCGTGCGCGGACCGAAGACAACCACGTATAAGTTCGAGGACTATCCCTACCAGCTTGGTGTGGAAGAGCGCTGCAGCTGTGCGTAGGCGCGCGAAGTCGTTGACGCTGGAGCCTGGGTAGCGGATAATCCCGCGCCCGCTATCGAATCTTCCGTACAACTCAAGTGAGGAGGAGGCCTCTATGAAGGTGTACAAAGCACTGTTCACGATCTGCGTTGTTCTGTTGTGGTCCGGACCCGCGTTTGCCCAGGATCCCGTCAAAGTTGATGCCGGCCACTACAAGGTGGTGATCGACAACCCCAGCGTGCGCGTGTTGAAGATCAGTTACCCTGCCGGCGACAAGAGCCCGATGCATGAGCATCCCGAGGCGATCGTCGTTCCGCTGGCGCCCTCGAAGGTCATGTTCACGCTGCCGGACGGCAAGACGCAGGAGAGCGACCTGGCGAACGAAGTGGCTCAGTACATGCCTGCCGGCACGCACAGCCCGGCGAACGTCGGCACGGGCCCGGTCGACGCGTTGCTGATCGAATTCAAGGCAGCAACGCCAGGGACGGCGGCAGTTCCGGCGACGCGTGAAGGCCTGGCGATGAAAATGCTGGCCGAAGGGCCGCACGCGGTGGCCTATCGGACGACGGCGAGTCCGACGTTCCAGGAGCCGGCCGGCACGAAGCACGACTACGATCAGGTGGTCATCGCGCTCAGCGACGCGGAGATGTCGCTGTCGATCGACGGCAAGCCGGCGAAGACGAAATG
>DATAFJ010000216.1:0-28406 GCA_036257535.1 Vicinamibacterales bacterium
CCACACGCTGCCCATGCCACCCTGCCCTATCGGCGAGACGAGCGTGTAGGCGCCGAGCGTCTGGCCCGCCAGCGACTCAGCCGCCGGAGCGAGTGGCACGTACTCGAGAAAGTTCTCGCGACGGAGCTTCTCGTGCGCTTCGAGCAGAGCGCGGATCTCGGCAGCCGTCGACGGCTCGTCGGTGGCGAGCGCGTCGAGCCATGCGGCCCGCTCGGCGCCTTCCAGATCGAGCGCGCGGTCGAGGTGCTCGCTCAGCGCGAACCAGCGATCGTTAGGCGGCGTGGACATCGCCGTACCCCCAGCCTGGAAGATCGGAAACGCTGGAACGAACACGACAGCCCCGAAGCGCGGGGGCTTCAGCGCTTGGCGCTTACCACAGACGCGCTTCGCCGACGATGCGGTACAGGTAGATTCGAGCCTTCTCCCAATCGCGCTGTACGGTACGCTCGGATACGCCGCGCATCGCTGCAATCTCGCCGAACGTGAAGCCGCAAAAGAACTTCAGATCGACGATCTCCGCGAGCGCGGCCTCCACGCGCTCCAGGTCGTCGAGCGCGTCGCTCAGGCATGTCAGCATCTTGGCGTCCGGGACCTGTTCCGCGACGTCGGTGTCGAGCGCCGTGATCTCGAACTGTCCGCCGCGCCTCTGGGCGCGGCGGTTGCGGGCATGGTCGATGATGAGGCCGCGCATCACCCGCGCCGCGTAGGCCATGAACCGCGCGCGGTCGGGAAACCGCGCGCCATCGCGCCCCGAAATGTCGAGGTAGGCTTCGTGTAGGAGCGTCGTGGTACTGAGGCGGCCGTAATCACCGGCCCGCGCGAGCTCGCGGTGCGCCATCCGATGCAGCTCGCTGTAGAGAAGCGTGAAGATCGATGAGGCCGCCGATCGATCGCCGCCATCAGCGCAGGCAATGAGTTCGGAGAGTGTGGTATCCACGGCGCACTCCCGGTGAAGCGCCGCCAGTATAATCCTGCCTCTTCCCGCCCCGTGTTCAGAGTTTCTGCAAACGCGCCACATAGTGCGCCGACCAGCCCCGTAACGCGGAGCGTTCGAGCGCGCCTTCGAGGCCCGCCAGCGCCCGGACCACGGCGCGCGGGGTGAAGTCCGGCAGGAAGGTGAAGTAGTCGACGTCACGCGCCCAGCGCGCGCCGGAGACGACCGGTAGACGCGTCGGCTTGACCCACACTTCGGTCCCTTCGTCGATCTCGCAGAGCAGCGGGAAGAAGTAGCTCATGTAGAACCGGAACAGCGGGTTCTGTGTGTTGATCTCGTGCAGGAAGAACGTCCCGCCCGGCTTCAGCACGCGGACCACTTCGTCGAGCACCCTGCGCCGCTTGTCGCTCGGCGTCACGTGGTGGATGACGTTCATGCTGTACACGAAATCGAAGGTGGCGTCCGGCCACGGCAGCTTTTCGGCGTCGGCAGTCTGAAAGCGCGCGCGTGAGCCACTGGCTTGGCCGACGCGGACTGCGTGTGCGATCTGACCTTCGGCGGCATCGACGCCATCGATGTCATATCCGCGTGCCGAGAGCTCGATCGCGTACCAGCCCTGACCGCAGCCGACGTCGAGGCCGCGAAGCGGGGCGCCGGCTTGTGCGGAGGTCAGGTGGCGTTCCATGAACGCAATCTTGCGACTCAGGAGACGATCGCGGATGTGCGCGGGAATCTGATCCTGGTATTCGGCCGCGATCGCGCTGAAGTGATCGGAAGACAGTCCCGGGCCGAGGAACGCGACCAGCTTGCGCCGGTGCAGGAGCAGAACGCAGAGCCCCAGCGCGACTGCGTACCACGTCGTCCCGGCACGAAACGCCGCGACCGCTGCGGCCGCGGTCGCGGGCGCCACGCCGTATCGCTCGAGCACGACGATTGCCGCCGAACCGGTGACGCCGGTTCCGAGCGGTACGCCGACGACCGCGCCGATGAGTGTGCCGGCGGCCATCGCGTCGGCCGCGGCGGCGGTCGTGACCGGCGAGTCGAGCGCGGCGAGGGACCACCAGAGCGCGGCGATCGGCAGCAGCCACGCCGTTACAGAGCTCAGCAGTAAGACGCCGATCACCGACGGCCGCTGGAACTCGGCGCCGGCCGACGCCGGCGCCGCGCGGCCGCCGACCAGGACGAGTGCGGCAATCCAGCCTGCAAGCGCGACCGCGGCCCACCCCGGGCACCCGCGCGCGAGAAGCAGGAAGCCGCCGAGCGTGACGGCATCGGTCAGGCGTTCCACGATCCAGACCCACGTCACGACGCTCCGCGCGCCCGGCATACGCGCGTTCAGTAGAAACGCGCGCGCCAGTTCGCCGACGTAGAACGGCGTCGCGATGGCCGGAAGCGTCGCGAAATACAACCGCAGGCTCTCGCGCGTCGGAACTCGCACCCCGGCCCGCCTGACGAGAAAATTCCATCGGAGCCAGCGCAGCGCCAGGTTCACCGTCGTGAGGGCGGCGGCAGCCGCGGTGATCGCGATGAGACGGAGGGCGTTCGCGCGGACGTAGTCGGTGGCGCCAGCCGCGCCGAGCCACAGAATCGTAACGGCGAGGCCCACCGCGAGGAGCACAGCGAGAAGGGCCGTGAAGATCCGGGCACGAGGCATGACCCGCAATTATTCGGCTCGCGGTTCCGGAGTTCAAGGTTCAAGGTATGCCTCGGACGCGGGTGTGCATCTGGCGCATGTGCGTGTGGCATAATCCTTCAGGAAGCATGCTCGGTCGCGCCGCTTCCATCTTCACGTTCGTCTCGCTCATCTCCGTTCAGCCGTCGGCGCCGCAGGGGCCGGGGGCAGGGGCCTCGGGACAGAACATCGGCCCGACGGCGCATCCGACGCTGCCGTCAGATCCGGCCGAGCTCTGGCTGGCGCCATCCGGCGCCGCCGGCCGAACCGGTCGCGCCGGTGAGCTCATTGCCTGGGCAGGCGGCGTGGAACTCTACGAACAGGGAAAGTTCGCCGAGGCGTTGCCCATCCTCTCCTCGCGTGCGGCCGCCAAAACGCCGCTCGCCGACTACGCGGAGTACTACACCGCTCTCACGCTCATCCGGTTGTCGCGGTTCGACGAGGCGCGGGGGCGCCTCGACGCGCTCCTGAAGCGGCCGCTGGAGGGATATCTCTCGGAAGGCGTCCCGCTCGCCGCGGCCGAAGCGGCCGCCGGCGCGGGCGATCACTCCGCGGCCGCCTCGTACTACGAGCAGGTATCGCGCGGACCGTCGCTGGCGCCAGACGACGTCCTCTTACGCCTGGGCCGCGAGCAGGCGGCAGCCGGGGAATCGGAAAAGGCGAAAGCCACTTTCCGCCGCGTCCGGTACGAGCACGCGCTGACCGATTCCGGGCCGCTCGCCGACGAAGAGCTCCTCAAGCTGGGCGACGCCTTGCCCACCAAAGAAACATTCGGCTCGGACTTCGACCGGGCGGAGCGGCTGTTCGCGGGACGGCGATACGCCGAGGCGGGGGCGGCGTTTCAGGCGCTGCAGCCGCTCGCGACGGGGGAGCAGAAGGAAATCGCGGACCTGCGCGTCGCGGAGAGCGACTTCTACCTGAAGCGCTACGCCTCGGCCCGCGACGGGACGCGACCGTATCTCGACCAGGGTGCGCGGCGCGCCGAGGCGCAGTTCTTCCATCTCGCCTCGCTCCGGGAGCTCGAAGAGCACGACGAGTACGTCCGGAGGGTTCGCGCGCTCGTCGACGCGTTTCCCGAGAGCACATGGGCCGAAGAGGCGCTCAACAATCTCGGCACGCACCTGATTCTCGTGAACGATGACGAGGGGGCCGCGCAGGCCTTCGCCGAGCTTTACCGGCGCTTCCCGAAGGGGCCGCGAGCCGAGCGCGCCGCCTGGAAAGCCGGCTGGTGGGCGTACAAGACGGGAAGCGTCGCCGAGACGATTCGTCTCTTCGAGAGCGCGGCAATCGCGTTCCCCCGCTCGGACTACCGGCCGTCATATCTGTACTGGGCGGGGAGGGCGCACGAGCAGCTCGAGGCCCCGGGCGCGGCGATCGCGCGGTATCGCGTCGTGATCGCCGACTATCACAACTCGTATTACGGGCGGCTCGCCGAAAAGCGTCTCGAGCCGCTGGAGAAGGCCGCGCGCGTATCGCGGCCGACGATGCCGCCGGCCCAGACGGGTCCGCCGCCCACCCTCCCTGCCAACGCCGATCGCATCCGGCTGCTGCTCTCGCTCGACCTGCTCGACGCGGCGTTGAAAGAGCTGCGGTACGCGGAGCGAGCGTGGGGCCCGTCCGCGCCGGTTCAGGCGACGATCGCCTGGGTGTACTCGCGCCAGGGCGACCTGCGCCGGGCGATCACGCTCATGCGTCGCGCGTACCCGCACCACATGACGGCCGTCGCCGGCACGCGGCTGCCCGACGAGCTGCTCCGCGTGATCTTTCCGCTGGAGTACTGGAGCAACATCCGCCGCAACGCCACCGCACGCGACCTCGATCCGTACTTGATCGCCGCGCTGATCGCGCAGGAGTCGACGTTCGATCCGGAAGCACGTTCCTCCGCGAACGCCTGGGGATTGATGCAGCTCGTGCCCGCTACCGGCCGTCGTCTCGCGCGCTCGGTCGGCATCCGCCGCTTCCGGACGGCGATGCTGACCCAGCCCGACGTCAATATCCGGCTCGGGACGTTGTATTTCGCGCGGCTGGTCGATCAGTTCGGCGGAGTCCACCTTGCGCTCGCCAGCTACAACGCCGGCGAGAGCCGCGTCGTCCGGTGGGTGGCGGAGCGGCCCGGCCTCGAACGCGACGAGTTCATCGACGACATTCCCTTTCCGGAAACGCAGAACTACGTGAAGCGGGTCCTCGGAACCGCCGAGGACTACCGATCCCTCTACGGACGGCAGTGAGTCGGACCGCCGCCGCGCTGCTAGCGGCGATCGCCGCCTGGCTCACGCTGGGCGCACTCGCGGTTGCAGGCCCTGGACCCGACACGCCACGCGTTGGTGTCCTGCCACCCTGGTGGCTGCTCGCAGCCCTCGTCGCGAGCGCCGTTCTGTCTTCCATCCGCCTTCGCCAAGGCTACGGCGGACAAGTCGTTCTTTGTGCTTTGCCGTTGGGTTTGCTGCTGTTGCCGTGGCTGCCGTTCGCAGTACCCAAGGCGTTTCTCGTATGGACCGGCACCCTGGCCTACGCGGTCTGGGCCGCCGTCGCCGCGACGCTCGTCGCCGCTGAGGCAGGACAGGTGCGCTGGCGATCGCGCTGGCCCGCGTTCTCGAACCCCGCGCGTGCGCCGTGGATTGCCGCGGGGGTCGCGGCGATCTTGTTCGGGTTCGTCGGAGCCGGGGCGGCGCCGATGTCACCGGGCGGCGACGAGCCGCATTACCTGATCATCACGCAGAGCCTGCTCTACGACCGGGACCTCAAGATCGAGAACAATCACGCGCGCCGCGACTACGCGCCGTTCTACCAGGGGACGCTTCAGCCACACTTCATGGGCGTCCGCGGTACTGACGGCCAGATCTATTCCATCCACGCGCCCGGCCTGCCGGCAGTCGTGGCGCCCGCGTTCGCGATTGGCGGCTACCATGCGGTGAAGATTTTTCTGATTCTCGTCGCCGCAGCAGGCGTTGCCCTGTTGTGGCGTCTCTCCCATGTGACTACCGGCGACGCCGGCGCGGCCTGGTTCGGAACGCTCGCGGCCGCCTGCTCGACGCCGATTGCGTTCCAGAGCTTCTCGGTCTATCCGGACCTGCCGGCAGCCGTCCTGACGCTGACCGGCGTCCGGGCGCTCGTGCGCCTGGACGCCAAGGGTGAGCGGGCCGAATTGCGAGCCGTGACGTGGCTTCTGCACGGCGCCGCGCTCGCCATGCTCCCGTGGCTTCACACGCGCTTCGCGTTTCTTGCCGCGCTGCTCGGCCTGTTCGTCCTGCTGCGACTGCCCGGAACGCGCCAAGGGATGATCATGGCGGCGGCGTTTCTCGCCGTACCGGTCGTGAGCGCGGCGTTATGGCTGTACTCGTTCTACGCCATCTACGGAACGCCGAACCCGGCCGCGCCGTACGGATCGTTCGCCGAGACACAGGCGTCGTGGGCGTTCGTACCGGATGGTCTCCTCGGCGTCCTGTTCGATCAACAGTTCGGCCTTCTCGTGTACGCGCCAGTCTTTCTCGTCGTGCTCGCGGGGCTCGTCGCCGCGCTCGCCGGTCCCCGCCGGAGGCTCGCTGTCGAACTGACGATCCTCGCCCTGCCTTACATGGCGGCCGTCACGCATCTCCGGATGTGGTGGGGCGGGCTGAGCGCGCCGGTCCGGTTCTCGGTCCCGGTCCTCCTGTACGGGGGCATCTTCGCGGCAATCGCGTGGCGCCGGATGCGCGAGCGCGGGACTCGGGCGGCGGCTCTCGCGGCGCTGTGCGTTACGGCGTTCACGACCGTTGGCCTTGCGATCGTTCAGCGCGGCCGCCTCGCCTACAACGTCCGAGACGGCTACTCGCTGTGGCTGCAGTGGCTGACGCCGCTGGCTGACCTGCCGCGCGGGTTTCCGAGCTTCTTTCGCGGCTCCGCGGCGGAGCTCGTGTTCCATGCTGGAATCTGGCTGGCGCTTCTGGTCCTCGCCTGGCTGACGCTTCGCCGGCTCGCGCGCTCGCGGATTCACGATCGCGCCGCGCTTGCAGCCGCAACCGCCGCCACGTTCGGGCTCGCAGCGATGCTGGCGCTGACGATCGTGTGGCGCGTGGACGCCGCGCCTGCCGTCGATGCTGCGCCTGCACAGGTCGCTCTCCTTCGAGCGGCCGCCACCCGCAGGCCGGTCGGCGTTCGTTTGTCTGCGCCGCGTGCCATGACGAGCTCCGCGTGGGTTGTTTCGTCGCTCGTGATCGCGCCGACCGCACGCGCGCTGGCGGACCGCGATCGACCGCTCTTCGCGCTGGCCGGTCCGGTTCCGGCGGGCCGGTACCGCCTGGTCGGCTCTCGAGAGCCGCTCTCGCTTCGCATCATCCGCCGCGATGACCCAATCGTCACCGTAAAGTCGAACGAGCCGATTCTCCTGCCAGTTGATGTGCCGGCGCTCGTCGTCCATGGATCGGCGTCCGACGCGCAAGTGATGCTCGCGCCGCAGGCGGTCCGCCCGATGTTCGATGACGCACCGAGCGCAGCAAGAGCTCGCCGGTACGGATCGACCGTGGTCTATTTCCTGGAGGGCAACGCCTTTGCGGAACGCGATGGGTTTTGGATCCGCGGCAGCTCGGCAGCCGAGATCGTGATTCAGCCGGACGCGGCAGCAGCAGCAGCGCGAGTGTTGGTACGGAACGGCCCCATCAAGAACGGCGTGGCCGTGACCTCTGGAACGTGGCGAGACGATCAATCGCTCGCGCCGGGGCAGGAGCGCGAGCTCACGCTGCCGCTGGACACGTCGCGAGGCGCGACGCGCCTTCGAATCGAATCAGCAGCAGGCTTCAGACCGTCCGACGTCGATCGCTCGAGCGGCGATTCGAGGTTCTTGGGTGTCTGGATTCAATTCCGGTAGCGCAGCCCTTCAGGGCTGCTTCACTCAGAATCGTACGACCCCGTTGAAGTAGAGCCCCCTCAGCACCATGTCGCCGAAGTCGTCTTCGATCGTATACGTGACATCGAGCGACCGGTAGCCGACCTGGGCGCCGAAGTGGTCCGAGAAGTTGACAGTGCCGTAAAGATCCCAGTCGATGTAGGTGGCGTTCGAGTTCTCGATCTCCGGCGCCTTCAGGAACGACAGCTCGAACGTGGCCGATACGTTCGGGACGACGTAGAAGCGGCCGATGCCGCCGATGGCGGGAATAGGCGCCTGGGCGCGAACGAACTCGTTGGCGACGAGGCTCTCCAGCCTGACTTCGGCCTGCGTGGCTCGCACGTCGACCAGCAGCCCGGCAAACCCTCGGTCGGTGTAGACGAAATCCCATTCGTACCCGAACCGCCAGGTGTCCCACTTGAGCTCGGAGTTCACCGGCAGCCCGACGCGGTAGCGAATGCCGTTGAAGACGATGTCGCGTCTGAAGACCGTCTCGGCGCTGTACTTGATAGGCGTGTACTGCACCCGGAACTTGTGCTTCGTCGCCGGACGCAGGACGACGCTGAACCCGGTAAAGTTCGTTTTCTCAAAACCGAGGTCCGCGACGCCGTCGATCTCCGATCCGATGATGCCGAGCTGCTCGCTCTGCACCAGGATGTTCGGCGTCGGGTTCCAGAGCCCGCCGGAGACCTCGACGTGATAGGTCTCGCCCGTCGGGCGGGTGCTTTCGATCTTCGCTCCGTACTGCGCAGCAGCCGGCCGGGGAATCAAGGCGAGAGCGGCGAATGCGAGCACAGCGGTGCCGGCGATGGGAGTTCTCATGGACGGTCCTCTGGTGGCGTTCACGTGCGCCTTATACGTTTCGGCACAAGCGAGGTACTTCTGCAGTCCCGGCCGGCGGATCGTTCAGGGCGGAAGAAAATTGTAACACAACCGCTATACTCGATCGAATGGCCGGCGAAACGACCCTCGCGCTGCGGCGCCTCCTCCCGTACGTCCGCCGATCCGGCCGCACGATCGCCGTGGGTCTCGTCTGCGTCGTCATCACGACCGCGATATCGCTTTCGGGCCCCTGGATCCTGAAGTACGCGATCGACGACCTCAACCTGGACGTGACGCGAGCCAAGCTGGGCTTTTACGCGGCACTCCTCCTGGCGGCCGCGGTGGTCGGCGGCCTGTTCCGGTTTCTGATGCGCCGCATCATCATCGGTGCGTCGCGCGTCATCGAGTACGAGATCCGGAACGACTTCTTCGCCGCGCTCGAGCGCCAGCCGCTTGCGTATTTCCAGTCGCATCGCACGGGCGACCTGATGTCGCGCGCGACGAACGATCTGAACGCGGTCCGGATGATGGTCGGCCCGGCGGTGATGTACTCGTCGAGCACGCTGCTGGTGTTCATCGTCGCGATCCTCCTGATGCTGTCGATCGACGCGCGGCTGACGATGGTGGCGCTGCTGCCGCTGCCGCTGGTGTCGGTTTCGGTGCTGGTGTTCGGCCGCGCGATTCACCGCGGCTTCGAGAAGATCCAGGAACAGCTCTCCGAGATCAGTGCCATCGCCCAGGAAGGGCTCTCGGGCGTTCGCGTCGTCCGCGCGTACCGGCAGGAGAGCCACGAGCTGGAGCGCTTCCACCAGGCGAACCTCGAGTACGTCGACCGCAACCGGCGGCTGATCAAGTTGATGGGCATGTTCTATCCGAGCATGTCGCTCTTCCTCGGCCTCGGCGGGCTGCTCGTGCTGTGGCTTGGGAGCCGCGAAGTGATTCGCGGGCGGATCACGCTCGGGGAGTTCGTCGCATTCAATTCGTACCTCGTCATGTTGAGCTGGCCCATGATCGCGTTCGGCTGGGTGACGAACATGCTCCAGCGCGGGCTGGCTTCCTGGAAGCGCATGCTGGCGGTACTCGACGCGAAGCCGGTCACAGACGTCTACGGCCCGGCGAAATCCGATCCGCGCTCGAATTCAATCGAGATCAAGCACCTCACGTTCGCTTACGGCGACGGCCCGCCGGTACTGCGGGACGTCTCGCTCAGCATCGCGCCGGGGCAGACCGCGGCGCTCATCGGACCGACCGGGTCCGGGAAAACGACGATTCTCAACCTGCTTCCGCGTCTCCACGAACCGCCACCCGGAACGGTGTTCATCGGCGGCATCGACGTCCGTGAGATCCCGCTCGCGGTCCTCCGCGCCGCGATCGGATTCATTCCGCAGGAACCGTTTCTCTTCTCGGACTCGATCGCCCATAACGTGCTGTTCGGCGTGGACGCGGCGGGAGACGAAGCGGCACGGGTCGAAGCAGCGGCGCGCGTCGCGCGCCTCGACAAGGACGTCAGCTCGTTCCCGAAGGGCTACGACACGCTGGTCGGTGAGCGCGGCATCACGCTCTCAGGCGGTCAGAAACAGCGGACCGCGCTGGCGCGCGCGCTCGCGATCGATCCGCCGATCCTGGTCCTCGACGACGCGCTGTCGGCGGTGGATACCTATACCGAGGAAGAGATTCTGTCGAGGCTCAAAGCGGTCATGCGGCAGCGGACGTCGATCATCGTGTCGCACCGCGTCTCCACGGTGCGCGAGGCGGATCAGATTTTTGTCCTCGACGCCGGCCGTATCGTCGAGCGTGGCTCGCACGACGAGCTCGTGCGGCGCGACGGGTCGTATGCGGCGTTGTACCGGAAGCAGCTCCTGGAAGACGAACTGGCGGCGAGTTAGGGAAGCGAATGTCCTTCCACGAAGAAGAGGTTCTCGGCAAGGCCTACGACGCGCGTTTGATGCGGCGCCTGCTCGGGTACCTCCGGCCGTACCGGCTGATCGTGGCCGGCGCGCTTGCGGCGATCATCTCGCACTCGATCCTCCAGCTGGGGCAGCCGTATCTGACGAAGCTCGCGATCGATCGCTACATCGCCGAGGGTGACCTGTCCGGCCTCGACTGGATCGCCGTCGCGTTCCTGGCGATCCTCGTCACCTCCTTCGCGCTCGAGTACGCCCAGACGTACGCGATGCAGACCGTGGGGCAGCGGATCATGTACGACCTCCGCATGCAGATCTACGGTCACCTGCAGCGGATCGACGTCGCCTTCTACGACCGCAATCCCGTCGGACGGCTGATGACGCGGGTCACGAGCGACGTCGACGTCCTCAACGATCTCTTCACCGGCGGCGTGGTCGCGGTCTTCGGCGACGTGTTCACGCTCGCCGGAATCATGATCGTGCTGCTCGTGATGGACTGGCGGCTGGCGCTGGTCGCCTTCTCGGTGCTGCCGCTGATCGTCCTCGTGACGCAGTGGTTCCGGAGGAACGTGCGCGACTCCTACCGGACCGTCCGGCTGTGGATCGCCCGGATCAATGCGTTCCTCCAGGAACACATCACGGGGATGGCGACCGTGCAGCTCTTCCGGCGCGAGGCGCGCAGCTTCGCGCGGTTCGACGAGATCAACCGGAAGCACCGCGACGCGAACGTCGAGTCGATCTTCTACTACGCCGTCTTCTATCCGGCGATCGAGATCGTGGCGAGCCTCGCGTCCGCGCTGATCATCTGGTACGGCGGCGGCTGGGTGCTGAGCGGCACGCTGACGCTCGGTGCGCTCGTGGCGTTTCTGCAGTATTCACAGCGGTTCTTCCGGCCGATCAGCGACATGTCGGAGAAGTTCAACCTGCTCCAGGCGGCGATGGCCTCTTCGGAGCGGATCTTCAAGCTGCTGGACGAACCGGTCGCGATTGTGTCGCCCGCCTCCGCCAAGGCTCCGGCGGTCAGCCCCCGCGACGTCACGACCGGCCCGGCGATAACCTTCGATCGCGTCTGGTTCGCCTACAACGGCGAGGACTGGGTCCTGCGCGACGTCTCGTTCCAGGTCGAAGCCGGCGAGCGCGTCGGCATCGTCGGCGCCACCGGCGCCGGCAAGACGACGATCATCAACTTGCTGATGCGGTTCTACGACGTCGGCCGCGGGAGGATTCTCGTCGACGGCGTCGACATCCGCGAGTGGGACCTGCACGCGCTGCGCAGCCGCTTCAGCCTCGTTCTGCAGGACGTCCATCTCTTTTCCGGAACGATCGCAGGGAACATTCGCCTGGGCGAGCGCGCGATAGAGGACGATCGGGTACGGCGCGCGGCGAAGAGCGTCCACGCCGACCGGTTCATCGAGCAGCTTCCCGCCGCGTACGACAGCCCCGTGGCCGAGCGCGGCGCCACGCTGTCTGTGGGTCAGAAGCAGCTCCTGTCGTTTGCACGCGCGCTTGCGTTCGACCCTCGGATCCTCGTCCTCGACGAAGCGACATCGAGCGTGGACACAGAGACGGAGCTCCTCATCCGCGACGCGCTGCACGTGCTCATGGCCGGCCGGACGACGATTGCCATTGCCCACCGGCTCTCGACAATCCAGGACATGGACAAGATCATCGTGCTGCACAAGGGCGAGCTCCGCGAGATGGGCACGCACCAGGAGCTGCTCGCCCGCCGCGGGCTGTACTTCAAGCTGTATCAGCTTCAGTACAAGGATCAAGAGGAGCCCGCCTTCGCAAAAGCTCCCGCCTCCGCCAAGGCTCCGGCGGACGAGCCGGCGGACAAGCCCGCGTAGCGTCGGCCGGAACTGTGCCCGGTTCCGCTATTGCGGAGGGGCGACAGGCGAAATCGGCAGTGGCCGTGAGGGGAGCGGAGCAGCGGCCTCGCGCTGGCGGAAGAGACGCTGCACCAGGCCGGGTGTGCTCGCGCGCGGGTTCCAGCCAAGGCGAAGCACGGTCAGGAGGATCGACCGGCGGCCGAAATCGAGCGCCTCGTAGCAGCTCCACATGTACACATCGATCCGGCGGCCCTGGACCGCCGGGCCCGTGTCCATGATCGTGTAGATGCCGTTGTATTTCTCCGGCAGGTTGTCGATCTGGATGACCGTTCCGACGGGCAGCAGGTCCGGGTCCGCTGCCGCGATCCCCGTCCGCACCTGCACTCCTGACGCCGTCGTCGTTCCCTTACAGTAGGCGGTCGCCGTGAAGCGCAGCCTGGCACCGGGGGCGGGGACCGCCGTGGACTCGCGCATCTCCGACTGCCGGGCGGCGTAACGCGAGTCGAGTGTCGTGACCTCGTAGAGAAACGTGAAGCCGAAGGCCGCACAGGCCGTAACCAGTAACTTCCGCCGCAGGCTTTGGGTCAGGAACATTGATCTGGCGCCAGGTACTAACCTGGTTTCGGGCCGGGGAGGCCCGCAGTATACCGCCGGGCGGCGGCAGAAGCGAATTACGTTTTGGTCATACGCCAGAAACTGGCGGGTCCTCTCGGTCGGAGCGATCCAGGCGGCGACGGTGGGCCTTGATGAAGACGAGGGCCGTCTGGTACGCCACTGCGGATATCACCAGTGCCCCGAGCGTGCTCCCCAGCAGATAGCTCCAGAGCAGCGGCATGAGACGCCCGCCCAGCCGGCGCGCCTCCAGGATCGAGAACTTCTCGAGCAGTCCGCGCAGTTCGTCCAGCAGGCCCTGAGGAAGGTCGGCTCCGAGGATCGCCGCCCCCGCGAGCGTCGACAGCATGTAGTAGGGGACGATGATCCAGGGCAGGTTCGAGTAGATCCCGAGGAGGACGGCGACGCGGTTCAGATTGAAGGCGAACGCGCAGGCGAGGCCGAGGACCGTGTGGAGCCCCAGCGGCGGCGAGAAGCCCCAGAACACGCCCACCGCGTAGGCGAGCGCCGTCCGCCGGGGCGTATCGTGCGTGTGGAGCAGCCGCTCCAGACCCCGGCGCAGCGCATCCTTCGTGACCCGAAGCATTAGAAATGTCGATACCCTTCCGGCAGCGGCTCGTCGGCGCCGCCGCGCCGGAGCGTCACGCCGCGGTCGGCCGTTACCGCGCCAATCCTCGTAATGGCCAGGCCGGACGTGAGACGCACGATCGGCGCGAGCGCGCCCCGGCGCCTGGGCGACGCGGTGAACAAGAGCTCGTAGTCGTCGCCGCCCGCCAGGGCAGCCGTCACCGGATCGAGCCCCTTGTCGGTGAAGAACCGCCTCGCCGCCGGATGTACGGGAACGGCCTCCGCCTCGACGACGATTCCGGTGCCGCTGGCCTCGGCAATCTGACGGACGCCGTCCGCCAGCCCATCGCTCAGGTCGATGCACGCGGTCGCCGCACGATTGCGGGCGAGGAGCAGCCCCAGCCGCACGCGCGGCACCGGGACGCGGTAGCGCCCGACGCACTGCGCTTCGTCTTCGTTTGCCGGCGTGCGCCCGTCGCGCAGCATCCCGAGCCCGGCGGCCGCTGCGCCGATTGCCGCGCTCACGTAGAGCGCGTCGCCCGGGCGGGCACCGGACCGCAGCAGGGCACGGCGCGGCTTTACCGTGCCCGTGGCGGTAATCGTGACGACGAGCGGGCCGGGGGATGACGTCACGTTCCCGCCGGCGATCGCCACGCGATGGAGGGCGGCCGACGCGACAACGGCGTCCGCGAGCGCACCCAGCGCGGCTTGCGGAAGGGCGCGCGGGACGCTGAGCGACAGCAGCGCGGCGCGCGGTTCGGCGCCCATTGCCGCCAGATCGCTGAGGTTGACCGCGAGCGCCTTCGCGCCGACGTCGGACGGGCTCGAGAACGCCAGGTCGAAATGAACCCCTTCCACGAGCGTATCCGTCGTCAGCACGTCGAACGCGCCTCGGACGGGCTCGAGGACGGCGGCGTCATCGCCGATCGGTACGCGCAGCCAGGGAGGAGGAGACGGGAGTCGCGACCGGATGTAGTCGATGAGATCGCGTTCGCTGAACGTCAACGGGCGTATTCGATCGCGCGCGTCTCGCGAATGACCGTGACCTTGATCTGGCCGGGATACTCGAGCTCGTTCTCGATGCGCTTGGCGATGTCCTTCGACAGCCAGACCGTTTCCTCGTCCGAGATCTTCTCGCTTTCGACGACGATGCGGATCTCGCGGCCGGCCTGGAGGGCGAACGCCTTCGAAACGCCGGGGAAGGAGTCGGCGATGCCTTCGAGCTTCTCCAGTCGTTTGACGTAGGACTCGAGGATGTCGCGGCGCGCGCCCGGCCGCGCCGCCGAGATGGCGTCCGCCGCCTGGACGATCATCGCCTCGACCGACGGCCAGTCGATGTCCATGTGGTGCGCGGCGACGGCCATGACGACCGCTTCGTTCTCGCCGTGCTTGCGCAGGAAATCGATACCGAGCTCGAGGTGCGTGCCCTGCATGTCGCGGTCGATCGCCTTACCGATGTCGTGGACGAACGCGGCGCGCGTCGAGACGTGCGCGTTGATGCCGAGCTCCTTCGCCATGATGCCCGCCAGGAACGCCACTTCCTTCGAGTGGTTCAGGACGTTCTGGCCATA
Organism: Vicinamibacterales bacterium; assembly: GCA_036257535.1. Lineage (GTDB taxonomy): Bacteria > Acidobacteriota > Vicinamibacteria > Vicinamibacterales > 2-12-FULL-66-21 > DATAEE01. The sequence continues at coordinate 14,773 of DATAFJ010000216.1, forward strand.
GCTCGTGCGGAACTTGAGCCGGCCCATGAGCCGCAGGATCTCCGGGTGCAGGTCGAACAGCCCGAGCTCGAACGCGGCCCCTTCACCCTCCTTGCGGACCGTGTCTTCGAGCTCGGTCTTGACCTTTTCGACGACCTCTTCGATTCGCGCCGGGTGAATCCGGCCGTCGGCGATCAGGCGGCCGATCGCCTGCCGCGCCACTTCGCGGCGGAAGGGATCGAAGCTCGAAAGGATGATCGCGCCGGGCGTGTCGTCGACGATGAGCTCGACGCCGGTGGCGAGCTCGAGCGCGCGGATGTTCCGTCCCTCGCGGCCGATGATGCGCCCTTTCATGTCATCGCTGGGCAGGTCGACGACCGAGACGGTGGTCTCGATGGCGTGCTCGGCGGCGCTCCGCTGAATGGCGTCCGCGATGATCTGCTGGGCGCGGGCCACGGCCGTCTCGCGCGCTTCGGCCTCGAGCCGTTTGACGAGGTTGGCGGCGTCGCGACGCGCGTCCGATTCGATCTGCCGCAGCAGCAGTTCTTTCGCCTCGTCGTGCGTCAGCCCCGCGACCCGCTGCAGCTCGCGCTGCCGCTCGGCCGAGAGTTGCTCGGCCCGCGCGAGGGCGGCCTCGGAGGCGCGCTCCCGGTCCGCGAGCACCCGATCGCGGCCGCGCAGGTCCTGGTCGAGCCTGTCGGCGGCGGTGATGCGCTCGGCCAGCGCACGCGTCTTGTCCGCCAGCGTCGCCTCGAGGCTGACGATTTCCTGCCGGCGTCCCCGTTCCTCCCGTTCGGCGGCCGCGAGCAGCTGGTGCGCCTGCTCCTTGGCCTCGAGCACCGCCTCTTTCTTGGTGGCTTCCGCGTCGCGCTCGGCGTCGCGGACGATCCTTTTTGCCTGCTCCTCGGCGCGGCCGACCGTCTCGGTGGCAATGCGGCGTCTGGTGGCGGCCCAGTAGGAAAAGACCGCCGCCGCGATGACGAGGGTGACGAGCGCGTTGAGAGCGACTGCGTACGCCAGCGGCATGGCGGGAGCCGTAAATATGAGGAAAAAGGCCCCGCTTTGCCGTGTGGGGGGGTCGGATGAACCTGCGAAAGCAGGTGGAACCGCTGTGTCAGCCGCGCTTCAGGCTTCCTCGCGCCGAGGCATGCACACCGCGCGACGTCGCGATTCGCTTGGGTTTATAGCATCGGCTCAAACGAGCCCCCGAGCCATCACGCGCAAAGCAGGGAACCCAAACAGTTTCTGAGGAGAATCTTACTACAAACGGGGTTGGGGGCTTGGGGCTTCGGGCCTGGGGCTTGGGGCCTGGGGCCTGGGGCCTGGGATTAGGAACGCACGCCCTCGAGACGGCTGCCGGCGGCGGAGTCGAGCGCTTCGTCGAGCAGCCGTTCGAGCGCGGCGGCACGCGCCGCCCACTGCTCGCGGTCGCCGTCGCCCACCTCGCGCATGCGGAACAGCTCGTCGGCGATGTTCAGCGCGGCGAGAACCGCGATCTTGAGGGAATCGCCGCCCGACGTCTCTTTCGCGGCCAGGCGCATCTTCGCGTCGACAAACGTCGCCAGCTCGGCGACGTAGCTTGCGTCGAGCGCGCTCCGGATCGGGTAGCGCTGTCCGGCGATCTCGACCGTGACGACGCGGGTTTCCATTCTGGTCGGGGCGAGTCTAGTCGGGGCGAGCCCGGCCCCAAGCCTCAGGCCCCATGCCCTTAGAGATTCAGCGCCTCGATCCGCTGCAGCATCTCAACGACGCGCGAGCGGATGAGCTCCCGCTCCTCGCGGAGCGACTCGACTTCGGCTGACGCCCCCTGTGCGTCCGCGATGCGTGCACGAAGCGCGTCCATCTCGCGGGCCAGGCGCTGGTTCTCCTCGAGCGTGCGCGCCTGCTCCGCGCGCAGCCGATCGATCATTCCCACCAGCAGCCGGACCTTCTCTTCGAGCCGATCGATCGGCTCCAGGTCAACGGCCTGGCGCGACATCGCTGCTGTTGCTGGTCTCGCTACCACAAGCCCTCCGCCGGTTCCGTTTATCTTCGTTTGGCGCCGTGCTCGCGTTCGAGCGCCTTCACGATCGCGTCCATCGCCCGATCCGCTTCGGCGTCCGTCAGCGTGCGGTCCGCGGCCCGGAACGTCAGATGCCACGACACGCTTACCTGGCCCTCCGGAACGCCTTTGCCTCGATATCGATCGAACTCGACCACGCTCTCGAGCTCGCCCGACGCCGCCGCACGGATAGTGCCACGAACGGCAGCGGCAGGCAAGGTATCGGCGACGAGCACAGAGAGGTCCCGAACGATCGACGGGTAGCGCGGGAGCTGCGTGACGCGGAATCCGTTGCGTCCGTTGCCGACTGCGCCGAGCCGATCGAGATCGATCTCCGCGACGAAGATCTCGTCGCCGCCCGGCACGCCGCGGCTGGAGGCAATCGACGGCTGAAGCCGCCCGACGACGCCGAGCTCGAGACCCGGCTCGGGCCCGCCCGTTGCAGCCGACACGACGGCGCCTTGCCCGGCCACGAGCCACGGCACGGGGGCGGGCGTGAGCTCGACCGCGGCGCCGAACGCGCTCGCGAGCCGCTCGACGGCGCCGCGCGCGTCGAAGAAGTCCACGCCGCGGCCGGTGCCGCTCCAGTGCTCGGGTGACGCCGCGCCGGTCCAGGCGAAGGCCGCGCGGCGCGTCTCGCCATCCTGCGACGAAAACGCGCTTCCGATCTCGAAGAGCCTCACGTCGCGGCGTTCGCGGCGCCGGTTGTGGGCGACGGCGCCGACGAGGCCGGGTACCAGCGAGGGACGCAGGACGGCGAAGAGCTCCGACAGCGGATTCGCGATCGGCGCCAGGTCACCTGACGCGAACGGTGCGGCCGCCTGCTCCTCGATGAACGTGAACGTGACCGCCTCGGCGAACCCGGCGCCGATGAAGACCCGGCGGACGAGCGCGTCGCGCGCGATCCGCGGGTCGTGCGCGGGCGAGATCCCGGCGAGCGGCGGAAAGGACGCCGGCACCCGATCGAAGCCGTAGTGGCGGCCGACCTCCTCGACGAGATCCGCTTCGCGGGCGACATCCACGCGCCAGGACGGGACGGTTACGAGCCAGCCTTCCTCGCCCTTGCTGGATCGAACCGGGGTGGCTCCGAACCCGAGACCCCTGAGGATCCGCTCGACGTCAGCCGTCGGCACGTCGATGCCGAGCAGCCGGGCGATCTGCGGACGCCGGAGCGCCAACCGCAGGGCGGGCTTCGGCGCCGGATAGCGGTCGATCGGCTCGGCGATCGGCTCGCCCGCCTGCATTTTCTGGAGCAGCTCGGCGACCCTTCGGATCCCGGCGAGCGGGCCGTTGATGTCGGCGCCGCGTTCGAAGCGAGTGGATGCCTCGGTTTTCAACCCCAGCCGCTTCGACGTCCGCCGGATGCTCCGCGGCAGGAACGTGGCGCTCTCGAGCGCAATGAGCGTCGTGGAATCGGTGACTTCCGACTCCGCGCCTCCCATGACGCCGCCGATCGCCTGCGGGCGCTCCGCGTCCGCAATCACCAGCACGTCCGGGTCGAGCGCACGCTGAACGGCGTCGAGCGTTCTGATCGTCTCGCCCGCTTTCGCGCGGCGTATGCGCAACGCACGGCCGCCGAGCCGCTCGACGTCGAACGCGTGAGTCGGCTGGCCGCGCTCGATCATCACGTAGTTGCTGGCGTCGACGACGGTGTTGATCGGGCGGACGCCGGCCGCTTCGAGCCGTTCACGAACCCAGGAAGGGGAGGGCGCGACCTTTACGCGAAACAGCTGCACCGCGTAGCGAGGGCACAGCTCCGGATCCTCGATGACGACGTCGAGATCCGGGGACTGGGGCGTGGGGGTCGGGGCCTGGGGGTTGGCCAGCGTGTCGTTGAGCTCCAGGCCGAACGCCGTCGCCGCTTCGCGCGCGAGACCGAGCACGCTCAGGCAGTCGGGCCGATTCGCCGTGATCTCGAAATCGACGACCGGCGTCGACCCTGCCTCGACCGAGGCGACCTCGAAGCCGCACTCGGCCAGGCGCGTGGCCACCCGCTCGACGTCCGCGCCCGCCTCGGCGAACTCGCGCATCCACGGGAGCACGAGCCTCACAGCGGGAACTGCTCCAGGAACCTGAGGTCGTTCTCGTAGAAGAGACGGATGTCCCCGACGTCGTACTTCAGCATCGCCACGCGCTCGATACCCATGCCGAAGGCGAAGCCGCTGTAGCGTTCGGGATCGTAGCCGACCGCTTCGAAGACCGCGGGGTGCACCATGCCGCTGCCGAGGATCTCCAACCAGCCGGACTGCTTGCACACGGCGCACCCGGCTCCGCCGCACCGGATGCAGGAGATGTCGAGCTCCGCGCTCGGCTCGGTATATGGAAAGAAGCTCGGGCGGAACCGCACACGCGTGTCGGCGCCGAACATCTCGCGCGCGAACGTGAAGAGGATCCCCTTCAGATCGGCGAGCGAGATCCGCTCGTCGACGACGAGCCCCTCGAACTGGGAGAACATCGGCGTGTGCGTGAGGTCCAGGTTGTCACGCCGGTAGACGCGCCCGGGCGAGAGGATCCGCACCGGCGGCTGGTGGGTCTCCATGTAGCGGATCTGCATCCCGGAGGTATGCGTCCGCAGGAGCGTCGCGGGGCTGCCGAGTCCAGGCACGGGTGCGGCGAGATACAGGGTGTCCTGCATGTCGCGCGCGGGATGCTCGGGCGGCATGTTGAGCGCTTCGAAGTTGTGGTAGTCGTCCTCGAGCTCGGGGCCTTCGACGATCTCGAACCCCATCCGCGTGAAGATTTCCTCGACGCGGTCGCGGACGATGGTCAGGGGGTGGCGCCGGCCGAGCGCCAGTTGCCGCCCGGGAAGCGTGACGTCGACCGCCCCCGCCGGTGCGCGCGTCGCTTCGAGCTCCTGCAGGCGGTCGGCGATCCGACGCTCGATGTCGACTTTCAGGGCGTTCGCCTGCTGGCCCAGCAAAGGACGCTCGTCGGCTGGAGCGGCGGCTACGGCCTTGAGGAGCGACGAGGCCAGCCCGCCCTTACGCGCCAGATACCGGTCGCGCACCGCGCGCAGCTCGGCCTCGCTCGCGGCAGACGCGAGGTCACGGTCGAACTGGACACGGAGATCAGCGATGGTGAGATTGGCGGACATGCGGGCGTTTCGTCGTCAGCTTTTCTCGATGCTCGCGGGGCCCCACCCCCGCTCGCTCGCGCTCGCGGATCCGGGCGACGGCCCGGATTTCCCTTCGGCCGCTCGCGCGGGCCGACGGCGCCAGGTCGGGCCTACTAGGTTCGGGCGCTCTTGGCCTGTTCGGCGATCTTCGCGAACGCCGCAGGCTCGGTGACGGCGAGGTCGGCGAGCACCTTCCGGTCGAGCGTGACGCCCACCGCCTTCAGTCCGCTGATCAATTGCCCGTAGGTGAGCCCGTTCTCTCTCGCGGCGGCGTTGATCCGCACGATCCACAGCCGGCGGAAGTCCCGCTTCTTGCGCCGCCGCCCGACGTACGCGTACTTGAGCGACGTGTCGACCGATTCTTTCGCGGCGCGATAGAGCTTGCTCTTCGTCTGATAGAAGCCCTTGGCGCGGGCGAGCAGCTTTTTCCGCTTCGCGCGGCGGACGTTCCCTCGTTTTACTCTCGGCATTTCTGATCTCCGCTAGTCGTACGGCAGCATCTTCCGCAGCTTCGCCGCGTCCACGTCGGCCACCGTCTGGGTGCCCTTCAGCTTCCGCTTGCGCCCTCGTGTCTTGCTCGTGAGGATGTGCTGCTTGAACGCCCGGCTTCGCTTGAACTTGCCCGTCGCGGTCCGCTTGAACCGCTTCGAGGCGCCTTTGTGTGTTTTCAGCTTCGGCATGTTCGTACTCTGGATTCTGTATTCTGTATTCTGAATTCTAGATTCTTCTATTTTCTCTTTGCCGCCAGGATCGTGTGCATCTGGTTGCCTTCCTGGCGCGGCGCCGATTCCGGCGTCGCCACGTCCGCCAGGTCGTCGATCAGGCGTTCCAGCACGCGGCGGCCGATCTCCGGGTGCGCGTTCTCGCGGCCGCGGAAGAAGATCGTCGCCTTCACCTTGTCCCCGTCGGCGAGGAAGCGCTCGATGTGCTTCTTCTTGAACTGGTAATCGTGTTCGTCGACCTTGGGCCGGAACTTGATCTCCTTGACCTCGATCACCTTCTGGTGCTTCCGGGCCTGCCGCGCGCGCTTCTGCTCCGTGTACTGGTACTTGCCGAAGTCCATGATGCGGCAGACCGGCGGAACCGCCGTCGGCGAGATCTCCACGAGATCCAGCCCCTTCTGCCGTGCGATGGCCAGTCCCTGCTGCGGCGCCATGATGCCCAGCTGCTGTCCGGTGTCGTCGATGACACGAACCTCCCGAACCCGGATCCGCTCGTTTACCCGCGCACGTTCGTCCCGCCGCGGCGATCTATCGAATGCGATAATTGCCTCCCGGCAGCCCTGAAGGGCTGCGCTCCAAACGTTCTGGCCTTACGCGCTCGGCACCAGCGCCTCAGCGTGTCCCTTGGTCGCGACTTCTGCCCTGGCCCGTTCGATAAACTGCTCGAGCGGTTGCGCCCCTTCGTCCTTCGTCCCGTGCCGCCGCACCGCGACCGTTCCCTCCGCGGCTTCGCGGTCGCCGACGACCAGCATGTAGGGAACCTTCTGCAGCTCCGCCTCGCGAATTTTGTAGTTTACCTTCTCTTGCCGCTCGTCCACCTCCACGCGCAGACCGGCGGCGGCGAGCCGCTCGGCGACAGTCCGCGCGTAGGCGACGTGGCGGTCCGCGATCGGCAGCACGGTCGCCTGCACGGGTGCCAGCCACAACGGAAAGGCGCCGGCGTAGTTCTCGATGAGCAGCGCGATGAAGCGCTCGAAGCTGCCGTATATCGCCCGGTGAATCACGACCGGCCGGTGCTCGGCGTTGTCGGCCCCCACGTATTTCAGGTTGAACCGCTCCGGCATCATGTAATCGAGCTGGATCGTGGCGCACTGCCACCCCCTGCCGATCGCGTCGGTGATGTCGAAGTCGATCTTGGGACCGTAGAACGCCCCTCCCTTTTCCGCAATCGTGAACTTCTGGCCCGACCGGTCGAGCGCCGCCTTGAGCTGCTGTTCAGCCGAGTCCCAGGTGGCGATTTCGCCCATGTACTCGTCGGGCCGGGTCGAGAGCTTGGCGGTGTACTCGAGGCCGAAGTCGGCGTACACCTTCTGCACCAGCTTCAACAGCCGCTCGACTTCCTCGCCGATCTGCTCCTGCATCACGAAACAGTGCCCATCGTCCTGCGAGAACTGCCGGACGCGGGTGAGCCCCGAGAGGACGCCGGAGGCCTCGTTTCGATGGAGCGGCGTCTGCTCGTGGAGGCGCATCGGCAGATCGCGGTAGCTGCGCGTTTCGCTCGCGAACACGAGGTAGTGGCCCGGGCAGTTCATGGCCTTCATCGCCATGTGCTCCGGCTCGTCGCCCGCGCCGCGCGCGTCGACGAGGAACATGTTCTCGCGATAGTGCTGCCAGTGGCCGGAGGTCTCCCAGAGCGCCTTGTTGTAGATGAGCGGCGTCTTCACCTCAACGTAGCCGTTGGGCAGAATCGTCTGCCGCATGTAGTCGGCGAGGAGGTTGTACAAGACGGTGCCCTTCCCGAGCCAGAACGCGGCGCCCGGCGCCCAGGGATGGAACGTGAAGAGACCGAGCTCCCGCCCGAGCCGCCGGTGGTCGCGCTTCTTCGCCTCTTCGATCCGATGGAGGTGCGCCTTGAGCTCGACGTCCTTGAAGAACGCCGTGCCGTAGATGCGCTGCATCGGCTGGTTGCGCGCATCACCCTTCCAATACGCGTTCGAGGCGTTGAGCAGCTTGAACGCCTTGAGCCGGCCGGTCGAGGGGACGTGCGGGCCGACGCAGAAATCGACGAAGGTCTCTCTGTCTTTGATCGTGTAGCAGGAGACCTCGGACTGGCCCGCGGTCTTCTCTTCGATCAGTTGCACCTTCAGCGGCTCGCCGCGGCGCGAGAAGAACTCGATCGCCTCGCCGCGCGGCCACATCTGACGCTCGTACGGCAGGTCGGCCGCCGCGAGCTCCTTCATCCTGGCCTCGATGCGCTCCAGATCCTCCGGCACGAACGGCCGCGCGACGACGAAATCGTAGAAGAAGCCCTCGTCGGTCGCGGGGCCGATTCCGCACTGCGCGCCGGGAAAGAGGGCAGTCACGGCAGCCGCGAGAAGGTGGGCTGTGCTGTGCCGGTAGAGCGCGAGCGCCTCCGAATCGTCCGGATTGGAAGTGACGATGCGGACCTTCGCGTCGCGCTCGAGCGGGTACGAGAGATCGACCAGGCGGTCGTCCACCTTCGCGGCAAGCGCCGCGCGCGCGAGCCCGGGCGAGATCGACGCGGCGATCTCGCCGGCGGTCGTACCGGCGGGCACGCTACGGCTCGAGCCGTCCGGAAGGGTGATGGTTACCTCACTCATTTAGGAATGAACAAGACTTCTGACGGCCCGCCTTCGCTCGCTCCGCGAGCTTGGGCGCGCAACCTTCGCGCGGCTTGCCAACCGTAGCTCACGCTCCGGTAGCCAAGCGTGAGCGTAGGTTGGTAGGCACGGGTGGACTCGAACCACCGACCTCCTGCGTGTCAAGCAGGCGCTCTAACCTCTGAGCTACGCGCCTATATCGCCTATGTCTTGGAAACACTGGCCTTACGGGAACGATCAGTATACCCGCGTCCTTTGAGGATCGTCAACGAGGCTGGCTTCGCGTTGAAGGGTCACGCCGCCGTTTTGACGGCGAACTTTTCGAGCGCCTTCTCCAGGATCGGATCGCCCTTGACAGGATCGGGTGCCGAGCCGAACTCGACGTCAGGCTCCTCGACTTCGGTGGAGGGTTTCAGGCCCTTCTCGTGGATCGCCTCGCCCGCGGGCGTGAGGTAAGAGGCATACGTCAGCCAGAGGCCGTGCCCTTCGGGAAGCCGCACGAGTTTCTGGATGCCGGCGCGTCCGTTCGTACGCTCGCCGATGACCTCGGCGCGCTTGTTGCCCGACAGGGCGGCGGTAAAGACCTCTGCCGCACCGGACGTGCCCGCGTTGACGAGGACGATCACCGGAATAGTGATCGCGCCGTCGCCGGCCGCCGCCTTGAGCTCTTCGCGGGCGCCCGATCGCGCCGCGCGGACGGTCAGCGTTCCGGTCGGTACGAAGCGCCGTGCGGTTTCGACGGCTGCTTCGAACGGGCCTTCGGCCGTCTGCCGGAGATCGATGATCAACCGGGCCGCTCCCTGCTTGGTCAGCGCGCCGACGGCACTTCCCACCGCGCCGGCCGTGGCATTCGTGAACGAGGGGACCCGGATGTATCCCACGCCAGGCGCCGCCAGCTTCGACGTAACCGTCAGCCGGTCGGTGGCCGCGGCCTCACGCACGAGATCGATCGAGTGCGGATCCGCCGCGTTGCCGCGAATCACGACCAGCGAGACCTTGGTCCCTGGTGCGCCGGAGAGCAGCCGCATACCGTCGAAGACAGACAGATCGCGCGCCGGCCGCCCGTCAATCATCCGCACGTAGTCGCCTGGACGCAGACCGGCGCGCGCTGCGGGCGATCCATCGCGCGCAGCGACGACGCGCAGGTAGTACTGCCGCGTCAGCGTCAGGCCGACGTCGCCGCCCGGCGACGCCAGCTTCGCGTCGAGCGTTCGCACGTCCGCCGGCTCGAGAAACGCGCTGTCGGCGTCGAGACCGTCGGCGAGACCCTTGAGCGCCCCCGTCATGACTTTGTCGACGTTTACGTCCTCGACGTAGTTGTTCAGGATGAGCGAGACGACGTCCTCGAAGACGCGGAGGTGCGCGAAGGTTTCCTGGCCGGCTGTCTGGCCCATCACACCGCCCACGACGATGAACGCGAGGATTGGCGTCGAGAGAAAGAGGACGAGGAATCTGGCCTTATTCGACATTCAAGGTCTCTTTAGCCATTGTAAAGGGTCCACGGCCCTGCCGTCGACGCGGAGCTCGAAATAGAGCCCGGCCGTTCCGGATGGCGACGCGCCCGTCTCGCCCAGCACCGCGAGCCGCTGGACCGTGTCGCCGCTCTTGACGCCCATCGACCGCAGGTGCCCATAGATCGAGTAGTCGCCCTCTCCGTGTTCGACGATGACGAGGTTGCCGAATCCGGTGAACGAATCGGCGTAGGCGACGCGGCCCTCGTGCACGGCGCGGGCGCTGGTGCCCTCGGCGGCGGCGATGAGGATCCCGTTTCTTTGGACGGCGGTTCCGAAGCGGCTGGTCGGGCTCCTGCCGAAGGCGGAGCGCACCACGCCCGCCGCCGGCCACGGCAGGTCGCCGCGGAACGGCGCGAGCGGCAGCGCGGCGTCCGTCCCACCTTTCGTCCCCAACCCCGTCACGGAGGCGTGAAGCTTCTGCGCCGCATCCTGGAGCTCGCCCGTGAGCTGCGCGTTGAGATCGCGGCGTGCGTCGATCTCGCGCAGACGCCCGGTCTGCGCCCCCACCGCGCGATCGAGCGCCGCGCGCGCCGCCTGCGCGGTCGCACGAGTCTCCTTCGCGGTCTCCGCGCGGGCGGCCAGCGTCTTCCGCGTGTCGGCGAGCGCCTTCAGCGTGACGCGGTATTCGTCGACGCGCGCCCGATCGAGCTGCGCGATGGCGGTCATGGTCCGATACGCCCGGCCGACCGATTGAAGATCGTCGACGTCGAGCAGGAGGCGCCAGTAGCCCGGACGGCCCAGTCGGTAGACGTCGGCGAGCCGGGACGCGATCACGGGGCGCTGCCGTTCGATCGCCGCGTTCAATCGCGAAGCCTCGGTCTCGGTCGTCGCGAGCTCCGCGTTGGCGAGCTCGAGATCGGCCTGCGCCTTCGCCACTTCCTGCGCCCGAATCTGCCGGTCCAGCTCCAGCTTTCTCAGCTCCGCGAGCAGCGTCCGCGAGGTCGCCGCGAGCGAATCCGCCTCACGCTGAAGGACGCGGATGCGTTCCGCCGCTCGCTTGGACTGCGCCTCGATGGTCGCCCGGTTTGGTGCCTGGGCGGAGGCGGTCGCGATCGTGGTGACGGCCAGTGCGAGCGCGAGGTTAGAAGAGCGGCCGGCCATCGATCTCTTTCGGGACGGTGACGCCGAAGTAGCGCAGCACGGTAGGCGAGATGTCGATGATGCGCGCGGCGGGCTGTGTGACGCGCCGCGACGAGATCAGGACGCCGGCAGTCGTCTTGTAATCGTAGCCGCCGTGGTCGCCGCTCCATTTCTTCTCGTTGGCGTACACGATTCCGGCCGGCGAGCCGCCGAGCGTCGTCTGCCACGACACGCGGTAGCCGTCTTCCATCCCGACCTGAAGATCCGAGGCGTTGTGGAGAAAGCTCCCCGAATAGACGTCGTCTCGCTTGTAGACCGCGCGAACGATCGGCGTGCCATCTTCCGGATCTTTCATCGTCAGGAGCCTGGCGGACAGCTCGTCGGCGAGCTGCGTGTATTCGGCCCCCGCGCCGACGATGCCTTTTGACTCGCGTCCGCGAAGGTTGAAGTAGATCTGGCCGAGCCCCATCGCATACGCGCGCGTGCGGCTCCAGTCGACGTTCTCCCAGAACTCGCCGCCGCCGAAGAGATCGTCGAGCTTCTTCTCGCCGGGCGCCTGGCCGGCGAGCGTCATATAGCCTTCCTGGACGAGCCAGGTATTGAGGTTGACGGCTTTCCGCCACGAGTGAAATCCGTGATCCGACACGATCAGCACCGGGACGCCCGGCTCGAGCCGCTCGAGCACTTCCGCCACGAAGGTGTCGCACCGTCGGTACACGCGCTCGATCGAGTCGCCGAAGCGCGCGGCGAGCTTCGGGTCGTACATCGGATGCTTCGGGTCCGTGAGGCGCCACATCATGTGCTGGACGCGGTCGGTGGATTCGATCACGCCGACGATCAGGTCCCAGTTGTGCGCGTCGATGCGGTTGAGAATGACCTGCGCCCGATCGTCGAAGGCGCGGTACAGGTCCTCCATGAACGTGGCTTCGTCCATCCGCCCCTCGTTGAGCGGCCATGTCGCTTCCGCCCACCCGAGCGTCCGGTACCGGCCGACCCGTTCGTAGAGATCGCCCGCGAACGATGGCGGCGACGAGATCGGCAGCGGGGGAGCGTCCGGCTTCCAGTTCACCGGCGACACGTAGAGCTGCAGCTCCTGCCCGGCGTTGATCAGATACATCTGCGCCATGCCGTGCAGGCGGACAAAAAGGTTGACCCTGAAGTCAAGATCGATCCATCGGCTCCACTCGCCCGGCTTTAGGTGGATGGACTCGCCCGCGATCTCGACGGTCGCGGAAGGCGAGTCGCCGCGGTTCCAGTGCACTTCGAACGGAATCCGGACGTCCTCCTTCGCCTCGAGCTCGGCGATGCGCGCGCGGTCGTCGTCTGTGAGGGCCTGTGCCTTCGCGCGGATCGCCAGGAGCTGCTGCCGCACGATCGGGTTCGGCGGCCCGATGAGCTCGGTGCGTGCGACCGGACCCTCGAAGACGAGCCGCTTGAGGATGCCGCCCATTTCGGTGTTGCCTTCCTCGTATCGGCTCAGATCGGTGGCGAAGTAATAGAACGTCCCCATCGTTCCGCGGATGTCCGGAAGCGGAAGGCCGGCGAGCAGCTCGCCGCTCGGAACGTCCTCCGGCGGAAACGTCACGGGCACCGTCAGCACGCTCGAACGGACGCCGGCCCGGCCCGCAGTCACCCAGAACGACTCGCCGCCGCGAATCGAGAGCACTTTCGGCTTCTGAATCGGGATCCAGTCCAGGAAGAACTTCGCCGGCTCCCTGCGGACCATGCCGAGATCGGGCAGGTAGGTCGTCGTGTCACGAACGAGGAAGTCGTAGATGTTGTGCTTGCCGGCGTTGACGCCGGTGGCGAACGACGCCCACGCAGTCGGCGACTCCGGCGAGTGCGACGTTTCCAGATCGTAGATGCCGCCCGCCTCGATGAGCCGCGCGATGTTCGGCAGCTTTTTCTCCGCAACGTACCGCTGCACGAGATCCGGATCCATTCCGTCGAAGCCGAGGATGACCAGCTTCTGGCTGAACTTGCTTTCCGGTCTCGAGCCGCATGACGCCGCGAGCCCAACCGCGAGCATGCAGACGAGGGCGGGAAGTCCGAGCCGGGGCACGTTCATGTGTTGGCTGACAGAGAATTATAGCCCGGCGAAAGGGCGCCGCTCTCCGGACGCTAGAATACGAACGTGCGCGTGCTCGCGATCGACGTCGGCGCCAGACGCATCGGCGTTGCGCTGTCGGACCCGACGTCAACGCTGGCGAGCCCGTGGAGGATGATCTCGAGCTCGGGATCCATTCAGGACGATGCCGTCGCGATCGCGGGCCTCGTCGAAGAGGCGGCGCGCGATGGCGACGCCGTCTCCACGATCGTCGTCGGCCTGCCGCTGCGGCTCGACGGCAGCGCGAGCGATCAGACGTCGCGTGCGCGGGCGCTCGCCGCGGCGCTCGAAAGCGTCACCGGTCTCCCAATCGTGTTACAGGACGAGCGGCTGACGAGCCGCGAGGCGGAGCAGCGGCTCGCGCTGCGCATGATGAACTGGCGCACGCGAAAAGCGAGACTCGACGCCGCGGCGGCGGCAGTAATCCTGCAGGATTACCTCGATGCCAGAGGGCGCTGAGGGTGCAGAGAACGCAGAGAAAAGCAGGAACGCAGAGACACAGAGGCGCAGAGGAC
>DATAFJ010000250.1:0-27961 GCA_036257535.1 Vicinamibacterales bacterium
CGCGCCGTACGCGACCCGCCACGTGGACAACCCGCCGAAGCTCGTAGCTCGGCCGCAGGGTGCGATGCCGAAGACGCTGCCCGGATACTCGGTGAGCGAGTACGCAACCGGCTTCGTCGAGCCGCGCCTGATTAGGACCGCCCCCAACGGCGACCTCTTCGTCGCCGAGAGCAAGCCCGGTCTCGTCAAGGTCGTCCGCGCGGGCGCCGCCGGACGCGGGCCGACTGTCGAGACGTTCGCAGGCGGCTTCGACAGGCCGTTCGGGATCGCATTCTTTCCGCCAGGGCCGAGCCCGACCCACGTCTACGTCGGCAACACGAACTCTGTCGTCCGATTTCCGTACCAGCCGGGCGATCTGAAGGCTCGTGGACCGCAGGAAATGATCGTCCCCGACCTGCCGGCAGGCGGAAAGCTGCGCGGCGGCGGACACTGGACGCGCGACATCGCGTTCTCGCGGGACGGCCGCAAGATGTACGTGTCCGTCGGATCGCACTCGAACGTCGACGAAGTCGACAACAACCCGATCGAGAGAGATCGCGCGACAATCCTGGAGTTCAACCCTGACGGAAGCGGCAGGCGTGTGTTCGTGTCCGGCATCCGCAACGCGGTCGGCCTCGCCGTGCATCCCGAGACCGGGAAGCTCTGGGCCTCGGTGAACGAGCGCGACGGGCTCGGCGACGATCTCGTGCCCGACTACATCACGAGCGTGGCAGACGGCGATTTCTTCGGCTGGCCGTGGTTCTACATGGGCGGCCATCAGGATCCGCGGCACAAGGGAAAGCATCCCGAGCTGAAGGCGAAGGTGAGAACACCCGACGTGCTCGTCCAGGCGCACAGCGCATCGCTCGAGATGGTCTTTTACACCGGCATGCAGTTTCCTGCGGCCGACCGCGGCAGTATCTTCGCCGCGCTGCACGGCTCGTGGAACAAGTCGATGCGTACGGGCTACAAGGTGATTCGCGTGCCGCTCGAGGCGGGCGCCGCAACGGGTGAGTACGAAGACTTCCTCACGGGATTCGTCACAGCCGAAGGCCAGGTGTGGGGTCGGCCCGTCGGCGTCGCGGTCGCGTCGGACGGCGCGCTGCTTGTGAGCGACGATGGCTCGAAGACGATCTGGCGGGTCGGTTATACGGGGAAGTAGGGCTTGGGGCTTGAGCTTGGATTGGGGATTGGGGCTTGGGGGCGAAGAACGACGAACGAGCGGAGCCGATTCGGAACGAACCGGCTCCGCGTCAAGCCCTACGGCAGCTTCAGCACTTGCCCGGGCTTGATCTTGTCCGGATCGGTGAGCTGATCGCGGTTGGCGTTGAAGATCGCGGTGTACTTGTTCGCGTCGCCAAGGAACTCTTTCGCGATCTTGCTCAGCGTGTCGCCGGACTTGACCGTGTAGGTGCGCGCGGCGGTAGCGGCGGTGGCGCCGACAGGGACCGCGGCCGCGCCGGTCGCCTTGATGTCGGCAACCACTTCGCGCGACCAGTCCGGAACCGTCTTAATCGCATTCCAGATCTCGTTTGCGTCGTCCTGCGACTTGACGGTGCCCTTGAAGTACAACTTCCCGTCACGTTCATCCGCCGACCCGTCCATTTTCAGACTCTTCGCCGTCTGAATGGCGTGGTTGTATTTGTCTCGTAATGCCATGTGCCCTCCTTCTCTGGTTCCACTGCTGGTGCGCCCTGCGTTCGCGGGCGGCGCCGGTGAAGGCGAAGCAGACGCCGTGCCGCCGAGGAGACCCCCGAGCATCCCGGCAATATCGAACATCGACCCCCCGCGACTCGAGCCGAGAAGCGGCCCCAGCATCGAGATGAAGTCGGGCCCCGCTGAGGCACTCGCGGTGGACGGCGCACCGCGTTTCTGACGCGCCATGTAGGCCATCATCAGCGCGGCCGCTATCGGCAGCATCCGTTTGAGGACGTCCGCGCTCAGCCCGGTCTGCTGAGCTGCGTGCGCCGCGACCTGACGGCTGACGTCCTTGCTGCCGAACACGTGCGACAGGATTCCATTGCCGTCGGCGATACTTGCCTGATCGGCGAAAACGGATGGGTTGTCCAGGTAACGCCCGTGACTGCCGCCCGCGAGCGCAGCAGTGAGCGCATCGATGCCGCCGGCGCCCTGGAGGTTTCGCTGAAACCCGGCCGCGAGCGCCGGCAGGAGCGCCGACAGCGCCGTGACCGTTTGATCCTGTTCCAGCCCAACCGATCGACCGATCTGGCCGACAGCTCCGCCGCCCTGAGCGCCGAGGATTGCTTCAAGCATGTTCATGGGATGACCTCCCAGGCGGGTTGTAAGACGACGGGAAAGCTATCAGCCGTCGAGCAGTCGCGGCTATTGGACCTTAGGCCAGTACGAGAACCAGTTACTGACGATCGTGAGGGGAAACGTCTGAGGCTCGGGCGTATTGACGAGGAACCGCTGCCCATCCGGGGAGACGTCGTATTCGTGTCAGACACACGGCCCCGTGACAGGCTCGATTGCGGTCTTGAACAGCCGCTCGGGCTTTCCGATCTCCGCGAGCGCGCCCAGACTCACCCGGACCGCGACGAGCGCACCGTCCATCCCGAGATAGAAGATCTCTTTTCCATCGCGGCGCCACTTCGGCTGCATTCCGCCGTTCGTGGAGATCTGCCAGCGCACGCCCGGCGACTGCATGCTCTGTATATAGACCTCATACAGGCCCGACTCGATGCTGGTGAACGCGACCCAGCGGCCGTCGGGCGACACGCGCGCATGCGTCGTGATGGCGCGCCCCTCGACGACCGTCCTCGCTGAACGCGCACCGCCGAGCGTGAACGCAAGGATCTGTCGCGGGGCGTTCGGATGGCACAGCACCGCCGTCCCGTCCGGCACCCAATCGTCGGGAATGCAGAACTCGGCGGAGATGGCCTCGCTGGGTCCCGAGCCGCTCGACGACTTCACCTGGACCGTCTTGTTCAGCCACGCGATTCGTTCGCCGTCCGGAGACCACACGGGCGAACTGTCGCGGCCCGGATCGAACGTGAAGCGGCCAGGAACGCCGCGGGCGACGTCGACCAGCCATATGTCCCGATTCCCCAGCTGGTCGGTGTTCTCGACGGCGATGCGAGTGGCGTCCGGGGAGAGACGAGGGTTTCGATAGCGCGCCGCCTCGCCGACTTCGCTCAGCCGGTGGCCGGCGCGATCGACCCACAGCAAGCGGCTCGACGCCGCACCGCCGCCGCGGTAGGCGAGCAGGCCACCATCGGAGACCGAAAACGCGGCAATCCCCGATTCCGGGAACTGGTCGATCTGCTCCGCGATCCTGCGAGGCTCGCCGGTCGTCGCCGCACGATCGACGTCGAAGGCCAGCGCTTCGAGCACGCCGTCGCGCGCGTACACGAGATATCCCGGCCGCACGTAGTTGACGTTGGACGATGCGCGCGCGACCAGACGGGTTTCGTTGGAGTCCACAGACTTCAGATAGATGCCACTGCGCTCCGGGTTCGGACTGCGGACCGTGTAGAGGAATCGGCGGCCGTCCGCGAGAAGAAACGGAAACGAATGCACGTCTGCTTCATGTCCCTGGTCGAGTGTGGTCGCCGGGACGGGCCGCCCGCCTGACGCGCGGAGCTGCAGGATGGGACCGAACAGGGACGAATACAGGATCGTGTCCGTGCTTCCCCACGTTCCTCCGGTAATCGCCGACGTCCTTTCCTCGGACAGCCGCTGGGGCGGCCCGCCGCCCACCTCCACTTTCCAGAGCGATCCAAAAGCGGAGTACGCAATGAACCGGCCGTCCGGTGACCAGAACGGCAACCGCGCTCCTTCCGTGTTTGGAAGCGCTCGCGCGTCGAGCGCATCGACCTGACGGATCCACACCATTGGAGCGCCCGTGGGACCCGCCGCAGCGAAGGCGATGGAACGTCCGTCCGGTGAGACGGCGAGAAAGTTGGCGCCGGACGAAAACGTGATGTTGCCAGGCGGAGTGAGCATGAAGCGGACGACCGGGTCGGGCTCGAGCGACCGCCGGTAGTAGCGGACCGTGAGAGCGGCCGCCGCGATCGATGTCGCCGCAAGCGTCGCGACGAGCCCCCAGGCCACCCACGTGAACGACCGTCGGCGCCCGCCCGCCTCCGGGCCGACGATCGCGACCGGATCCGTACGCGACGACAAACCGTCGAGCGCAAACGCAAGGTCGTGGGCCGACTGGAACCGCGCGCCGGGGCTCTTCTCGAGGCAGCGATCGACGATTCGCGCGGCAGCGGAGGACTCGTTCGGGCCCGCCCCGGAGAGGGGCGCCGGCGACTCCTTCAGAATTGCGGTCATCGTGTCGGCGTTCGACGGCCCGTCGAAGGCCCTTCGGCCGGCGAGCATCTCGTAGAGAATCGCGCCGAGCGCGAAGATGTCCGACCGATGGTCGGCCGGCTGGCCACGCACCTGCTCTGGCGACATGTACCCGACCGTCCCCATGACCGTGCCCGGCGCCGTCTCGAGCGCACCCGTCGCAGCCGCCTCGGCCTCAGGCGCGGACAGCTTCGCGAGGCCGAAGTCGAGAATCTTCACGTGCCCGTCGCGTCCGACGAGGATGTTCTCGGGCTTCAGGTCGCGATGGACGATGCCCTTCTCGTGCGCCGCGGCCAGACCGAGGGCGAGCTGAACCGCGTAGTCGATCGCCTTGCGCGCCGGCAGGCGCGACAGCGTACGCAACTGCTCCCGAAGCGTTTCGCCATCGAGCAGTTCCGAGACGATGTAGTGAAGGCTGTCGTGCTCGCCGATGTCGTAGACCGAGAGGATGTGCGGGTTGTTGAGCGCGGCCGCCGCCCTGGCCTCCTGCTCGAAACGGAGCCGGCGCGCCGGATCCGAATGGAACGCGGACGGCAGGATCTTGACGGCCACGTCGCGGCCGAGCCGGGGATCGCGTGCGCGGTACACCTCGCCCATCCCGCCGGCGCCGAGCGCGGCAAGGATTTCGTAGGGACCTACGCGGACGCCGGGACTCAATGGCACGGAGTTTCGTCTATTCGTCTATGCGATAGAGATGCGTACGCGTCCGCAGCACGAGCGCCGCTCCATCGACTGCGGGCGACGCCATGAACCCGTCAGCGAGAACGTTCTCCGCGACGATCCTGAACTGACGCCCCGCGTCGATCACGGTCGTCTTGCCATCCTCGCTGAAGAAGTAGATACGGCCGCCGGCAGCGATCGGCGACGCCGAGTACGTTCCGTCGACCCGTGCCTTCCAGACCTCGCGGCCCGTCAGCGCCTCGAGGCAGGTGACGATGCCGGTGTCGTTCACCATGAAGATCAGATCGCCGATCAGAAGGAGCGACGGCTTGTTCGGGACTCCACGCTGAACCTTCCAGACGACATGCGTTCCCGTCGCGTCGCCGCGCCCGTCGGGCCTGATCGCGAGCAGCTGGCCTGTCGCGAAGCCCGTCGGATAGAACACGAGTCCATGACCGGTCACCGGCCGCGTGCTGCCCGAGTGGCTGGTCCGCTCCTCGATCCTCCAGAGCTCCTTGCCCGTCCGCGGGTCGTAGCCGTAGGTCGCCTTCGACCCGATGCTCACGAGAACGGGATTGCCGCGCACGGTGACGACGTGCGGGGTCGAGAACGCTTTGCGGAAGTCGCCGTCCGCCTCGGGCTTGCCATCAGGCCCCAGATCGTTGAACGCGATTGAGCGCTTCGTACGCCACACGGTCTTTCCCGTGTTCTTGTCGAGCGCGACGACGAACTGATGGTCGCTGCCGTCGAAGTGCATGATGAGCAGGTTCTCGAACAGGATCGGCGACGAGCCTGCGCCGCGAAAGTGATTGCACTCCAGATCGCGGCGCTCCCACACGACGCTGCCGGACCGCGTATCGATTGCCGCCGTCCCCGGCGATCCAAATGTCACGTAGACACGGCCGGGCTCGATCACCGGCGTCGGTGACGCGTACGTGTTGAACGGGTGCGCGTACTGCGGACTCTGCACGTGAAAGAGCTTCAGGTCGTACAGGATCTTGCCGGTCCGGCGATCGACGGCGACCGCGAAAAGGTCGCGTCCATCTTCCGTCGCGGTCGTGACCCAGATCTGATCCCCGAGCACGACGGGTGAAGACCACGCGCGCCCATGAATCGCGGTCTTCCAGACGACGTTCTTCCCTTCTGCCCAGGTGAGCGGAAGCGCGCCGGACCCGCTCGGAAGAACGCCGAGGCCGTCAGGACCCCGGAACTGCGGCCAATCAGCGAGCAAGGGCCTTGTCGTACCGAGCGACAGCACGACGAGAAGAACGATGAGCGACGAGGTCAGCCCGGACACCGGCCTTCCTTTAGCACATAATGAGCGCCCCATGCACCCCTCGGCTTCAACTCGACCAGCCGACCCGGCGCGCCAGCACGGGCTGCTGCCGGCCTGGGGAGTCGCGGAGTTGCCGGCTCCACCGCCGTTCTCGCCGCGCAACGTGCTCCGGACGGTCGGTCCCGGCATCATCGGTCTCGGCATCGCGATCGGCAGCGGTGAGTGGCTGCTCGGCCCTTCGGTCGTCGCACGCTACGGACCGGCGCTGCTGTGGGTCACGACCGTCTCGGTACTTCTGCAGGTGTTCCTCAACATCGAGATGGCGCGCTACACGATGTACACCGGCGAGCCCGTCACCGTCGGATTCATGCGGACGAGACCGGGACCCGCCTTCTGGTCGGCGGTCTATGGGCTCCTCACGTTTCTGCAGATCGGATGGCCAGGATGGGCGCTCGCGAGCGCGACGGCGAGCGCCGCGCTGATCCTCGGCCGCATACCGTCGGGCGCCGACGTTCTGCTGGTGAAGCTCGTCGGCTATGTCACGTTCGGCGCCTGCGTAGTGATTCTGGCCGTCGGGCGGAAGGTCGAGCGGAACCTCGAGTTCGCGATGTGGATCCTGATGGCGGTCGTCTTCGGCTACCTGCTCGTCATCGATCTGACGATGGTCTCGGGCGAGTCCTGGCGGGCGATCGCCGGCGGCTTCGTGTCGTTTGGCGCGCTGCCGTCGGGCGGCGACTGGTTTCTGCTCGGCGCGTTCGCCGCCTACTCGGGGCTCGGCGGCATGTCGAACGCGTTCATGACGAACTGGATGCGCGACAAGGGCTTCGCCATGGGCGCCACGGTCGGCTACATCCCGGCCGCGGGCGGCGAGCACGTCGCGCTCTCGCCGCAGGGGAACGTCTTCGTCGTCGATCGACAGTCGCTGGCGCGATGGAACAACTGGTTTCGCTATCTGAACGTGGACCAGTGGGCGATCTTCGCCGTCGGATCGGTCGCGGGGATGCTCCTCGTGACGCTCATGAGCCTCGAGTTCGTGC
The DNA here is from genome assembly GCA_036257535.1 of Vicinamibacterales bacterium. GTDB lineage: Bacteria > Acidobacteriota > Vicinamibacteria > Vicinamibacterales > 2-12-FULL-66-21 > DATAEE01. The sequence continues at coordinate 7,270 of DATAFJ010000250.1, forward strand.
CGCGCGGCACCGAGGTGAGCGGATGGGCGGTCGCGAACCTGCAGGCGACGGCGCTCGCCGATCGCCACGGCCGGATTTTCTGGTACCTCACGCTCCTCACCGGCTTCTGGGTGCTGTTCAAGACGCAGCTCGGTAACTCGGACGGCCTCGTGCGATCGCTCACCGACATGCTGTGGTGCGGTAATCGTCGCGTGCGGCGTTCGTGCGGCGGCGAGGTGCGGACGGTGTATTACTCGATCCTCGCCGTCTTCGTCGTCTGGGGCTGCATTGCTCTCAACCTCGCCCAGCCGCTCACGCTCGTCGTCATCGGCGCCAATGTCGCCGGCCTGAACTTCGTCGTCGTCAGCCTGCACACGCTCGTGCTCAATCGCCGGTACCTCCCTCCGGAGCTGCGGCCGGCGCTCTGGCGCGAGGGGATGGTCGTGCTCTGCGCGCTGTTTTTCGGCGCGTTCATGCTCGCCACGATCGTCAACTGGGTGTCTTGAGCTCGCAGAGGAAGAAGAGGGCGTTTGCCGCGGTCAAAGCACGTCGTCGCGAGTGGTGGCTGAGCTACCTTTAGGTGCCCTCCGCCTCCTCCGCGCACTCGACCGGCTCAGAGCTTCAGCTCCCAGAACTGGCTGACCAGCTTCTTGCCGAAGCGCTCGTCCCGCTCTTCCTTCACGAGCGTGTAGCCGGCGCGCTCGTAGATGTGGCGGGCCGCGTCGAGGACACTGTTGGTCCAGAGCATGATCTTCCGGTATCCCGTCTGCCTGGCGAACCGCTCGCACTCCTCCACGAGGCGCTTCCCGATGCCGAGGCGGCGCGCCGCCGGCTCCACGAGGAGCATCCGGAGCTGCGCGACCGTGGGCGTGCGCTTCACGAGAAAGACCGACCCGACCCGCTCACCCTCGCGCTCGGCAATCCAGCAGCGCTCGCGCCGCGGATCGAACTTTTCGAGAAAGCGCGCGGCGATCCTCGCGACGAGCGCTTCGAACTGCGCGTCCCACCCGTACTCGCGCGCGTACAACGCGCCGTGCTGCTCGATGACCCACCCCATGTCGCCCGGCTGATGCGGCCGCAGGATGTAGGGCACCTTCAGCTCCTCCGACGGACCGAGCGCGCTCTTGATCGCAGCCATCGCATCCACGAGCCTGCGCTGCGTGACATCCGGCAGCTTCGTCAGAAGGCGGCGTGCCTCCTCACTGGCGCGGGTGTCGAGATCTCCGAACGCACGGCGCCCGGCCGCCGTCAGCGACAGCAGGCGGCGCCGGCCGTCTGCGGCGGCCGTTTCCTGGGCGACCAAACGCCGGCCCCGCAGGCGCTGCAGGATCCGGCTCAAGTACCCGGGATCGAGGCCCAGGTCCGCCGCCAGCTCCTTCGCGGCCGGGCTCTCCCTGTGCGCCAGCTCGTACAGCACGCGGGCTTCGGCGAGGCTGAAGGGACTCTCGAGCCAGCCGTCGCCGAGCACGCCAATCTGCTGGGTGTAGAACCGGTTGAACCGCCGGATTGCCGCGGCCCTCGAGGCCGATGTCCCTGCCATGCCGACACCTCTTGCCGAAGGCAAGCATTATACTTGACTCAGTCAACTGTTTTTGTGGCCGGAGCTGGAGCTACGTCGCCCGTGGCACGTGACGGCGGACCAGCGCGAGCGAGAGAAACGCCAGCGTGAGCGAGCCGGCCATCAGCCCGAAGAACGCCGCGCTGCCGCCCGCTTCGAGCGCCCACGCGCCCGCATACGTACTCAGCACAGCGCCCGTGCGGCCGAAGGAGACGGCGGCGCCGACGCCGGTGGCGCGCACCGCCGTCGGATACACGTTCGCCGCGAGCGCATACATCGTCGTCTGGACGGCGTTGATGAGGCCGCCCGTCACACCGAGCATCGCGACGATGGGGCCGGCGGAGTCAGGCCGAACCGGAAGCATCGACAGGACCAGGGACCCCGCCACCGCTCCCGCGGTCATCGTCAGCATCGTCACGCGCGAACCGAGGCGCGCGATCAGCCAGCCGCCTGCGATCGCGCCGGCCACTCCCCCGAGATTGAACGCCGCGAGCGCGGTGCTGGCCGTCCGGAGGCTGAGGCCGCCGCCGCTCAACATCGCGGGAATCCAGTTGAAGCCGAGGTATACCGCGAGGAGGCACGAGAGAAACGCGCCCCACAGCGCGACGGTGTCGCGGCGCAGGTCCGCGCCGAAGAGCGCCGCCAGTGACACGCGCGCGACGCCCGACTCGGTAGCGTCCGAGAACGACGCGGTGGATGGAACGTCGTGACCCGCGCGGCGCAGCACCGCCGCGAGCTCGGGCCAGCGTTCGGGACGCCTCGCCAGATAACGAGGCGATTCGGGCAGGTATCGGATCAAGAGCGCGGCGACGGCCAGCGGGACGAGGCCGCCGATGACGAAGAGCGCGCGCCAGCCCAGAACGGGGAGGATTCGGCCGCCGAGGAGCGCGCCGAGCGTGCCGCCGAGCGGCACGCAGACGATCGTCAGCGTGACGGCGAGCGCCCGATAGCGGCGGGGAACGTATTCAGAGGCGAGCGCCGCGGCGTTCGGGAGCGCGCCGCCGAGGCCGAGACCGGCGACGAATCGCAGGACGCCCAGCGAGAGGAGCGTGTCGGCCGCCGCGACGGCGAGCGTGAGCGCACCAAACGTCACCACGCTGCCGATGAGCGCGATCCGCCTGCCGACGCGGTCCCCCATCACGCCCGCGACGGCGCCGCCGATCATCATGCCGAGCATGCCTGCCGCGAGCACCGGCGCGAACGCGCCGCGCGCCACGTTCCATTCCCGCATCATCGCGGGCACCGCGATGCCGAGCAGCTGGTTGTCGAGGCCGTCGAAAACAATCGCGAGCGCGGTGAGAAAGACGACGAGCTTCTGATGGGCGCTCCAGCTTCCCTCGTCTAGCACCCTACCGACATCGACGCTCTGCGTTGGCATATGAATCCAAAAGGTTCTAGGTTCGGCGTTCAAGGTTCAAGGGAGGTGCGAGGTTCTGGGTGCGGGGTTCGGGGTTCAGGGTTGGTTCAAGGTTCTGGAATCTGACCATCGTTGGCGCGCCGGAGAACTCAGAACCCCGCTCCTTGAACCACGACCTCGCACCTCCCTTTAACCCAGAACCTGGAACCCGAACCGTATCGGAGCGCAGATCTTGACGCCGTGATCGTCGGATAGCATAGTCAGCCGCGTGATCCGCTTCGACCGACAGCGAACGCCCCAGGAGCTCCGGCCGGCGATCGACCGTCTCTTCGGGCTGTCGGCGGGCAAGATCCGGTCGATCGAGCAGACGTGGCGTCCCGAGGACGGCGCGCCCGTCTTCACCGAGCGAGGCCGTTATCAGGCGCGCGGATGGACCGAATGGACGCAGGGGTTTCAGTTCGGCTCCGCGCTCCTGCAGTTCGACGCCACCGGCGATGCGGACTTCCTCGACCTCGGGCGCTCCCGCACGCTCGAGCGCATGTCGGATCACCTCACGCACGTCGGCGTCCACGATCACGGGTTCAACAACGTGAGCACATACGGGAACCTCTGGCGTCTCGTGCGCGAGGGGCGGATACCGGCAACCGACTGGGAGATGCATTTCTACGAGCTGGCGCTGAAGGTCAGCGGCGCGGTGCAGGCGCGGCGGTGGACGAAGCTGCCCGACGGCGGGTTCATCTATTCGTTCAACGGCGCCCATTCGCTGTTCGTCGATACGATCCGATCGCTGCGGTCGCTGGCGCTCGGCTACCTGCTCGGCCAGCGCCTCATGGAGGAGCAGGACACATCGGTCAACCTGCTCGATCGCCTGATCCAGCATGCGCGCGCCACCGCGCGATACAACGTGTTCTACGGCCGCGGCCGCGATCGCTTCGACGTCCACGGCCGCGTCGCGCACGAAAGCCTGTTCAACGCGGCCAACGGCACCTACCGAGGACCCTCCACGCAGCAGGGCTACTCCCCCTTCAGCACGTGGACGCGAGGCCTCGCGTGGGCGATGCTCGGCTTTGCCGAGGAGATCGAGTTCATCCAGGCGCTGCCCGAAGCCGCGCTCGAGCCAGCCGGCGGACGCGCGGCCGTCGAGGCGATGCTGCTCGACGCGGCGCGCGCCGCCTGCGACGGCTACATCGAGGTCGCCGCTGCCGACGGCATCCCGTACTGGGATGCCGGCGCCCCGGGGCTTGCCGCGATGAAAGGCTGGGGCGACAAGCCGGCCGATCCGCTCAACGACCACGAGCCGGTGGACAGTTCCGCCGCCGCGATTGCGGCGCAGGGCCTGCTCCGGCTGGGGCGCGTGCTCCACCGCGACCCGAAGCATGCCGGCGACGGCCGCCGCTACGAACAGGCCGGGCTCCGCGTGCTCGAAACCCTGCTCGACGAGCGCGGACCGTATCTCAGCACGGATCCGAATCACCAGGGTCTGCTCCTGCACTCCGTGTATCACTGGCCGAACGCGTGGGACTACGTTCCGCCGGGCGCATCCACTCCACGCGGCGAGTCCAGCCAGTGGGGCGACTATCATGCCCGCGAGGCGGCACTCTACGTGAAGCGAATCGCCGACGGTGCGCCGTACCACTCGTTCTTTGGAGCCGGCGCGACCGCGGCCCAGCCGGCTGGAGCCGCTGCCGCCGTGACCCGGCGCTGATGGCGGCTCGCAAACGAACCGCGCTCGTCACCGGCGGCACGCGCGGGATCGGGCTCGGCGTCGCACGCGCGCTGGCAAAAGACGGTTGGGGCCTCGCGCTCTGTGGGGTGCGCGGCGACGCAGAAGTGTCGACGATCGTCTCGGAGTTGAAAGATCTCGGCGCGGCGGTCGAATACACGAAGGCGGATGTCTCACGCCCCGAGGATCGAGCTCGGCTCGTGGAGACGGTGCGGCAGCGCTGCGGCGCGGTCAACGCGCTCGTGAACAACGCCGGACGCGCGCCGCGCGTGCGGGCCGATATCCTCGAGGCGACAGAAGAGAACTTCGAGGATCTGCTGCGCGTCAACCTGCAGGGACCGTACTTCCTCACGCAGGCCATCGCTCGCGATCAGATCGCGCAGCGCGGCGTCGATCCTTCGTTTCCGGCCTCGATCGTTTTCATCACGTCGGTGTCTGCGGAGCTCGCGTCGACCAATCGCGGCGAGTACTGCGTCAGCAAGGCCGGCCTGTCGATGACCGCGCGCCTCTTCGCCGCGCGGCTCGCCCCGGAAGGAATCGCTGTCTACGAAGTCAGGCCGGGCGTCATCGACACCGACATGACGGCCGGCGTCCGCGACATGTACGATCGTCGCATCGCAGACGGCCTCGTGCCGGCGGGACGATGGGGACACCCGGATGACGTGGGCCGCGTCGTGGCCGCGCTGGTCGGCGGAGGCCTGGCGTACGCAACCGGAAGCGTGATTCACGTCGACGGCGGGTTGTCGATCCCGCGACTCTAAGTCCCAGGCCCCAGGCCCCAAGCCCTACTTAGGTCGCGGCGTCTTCAATCCACTATCGGGCGGCAGGACGCCGGCGCGCAGACGGCCGACGGCGCCAATGAGCGTGCGCGCGGCGTTCCGGACCTCCTCCTGAAAATCCGCGTCGCGATCGAGCGCGTCGTGGCTGGTCGCGTACGGCTCGTAGTAGCCGACGTAACGATCGACGATCGCGGCGCTGCCAGCCGGAATGAGCTCCATGTCGATCAACCAGTCGTGCAGGCTGCGCCGAAGCGTCTCGGTCCCTTCCGCGTCGCCATGGACCACGATCGAGAAGGCGCGGTTCGCAAGATGCCGTGGATAGGACCATCCATTCAGCTCGAGCGCCTTCGCTTTCGCCGGCGACTTTTTCAAGTCGGTAGTGGTCGGGTCCGGGTTGCCGCCGTCGGCGCAGACGAGGCGATCGATCATGAGCTTCAGCACGCTCGGCGCCTGGTACCAGTGGACAGGCGTCACGATCATCACGCCGTGCGCCGCGACCCACCGCGGATAGATCTCGTTCATCCAGTCGCTCACCTGTCCCATCGCATGATTGGGGTAGCAGGAGCACGGCCAGTGGCAGAGCGGCATCGCGGTCGAGACGCATGCCTTGCACGGAAGGATCGTGCGGCCGTACTCGGCCGTCAGCGTGCTCAGATCGAGCAGATCCACCTCGAAGCCGGGCGACGCCAATAACACTTCTCTCGCGACGCCGGTGATCCGGAACGTCTTCGACATCTCGCCGGGGCAGGTCTCGTCGGTGCGGGGCGATGCGCAGACGAGCAGCACTCGGGACGGGCTGTCCGCCGCGCGCTGCCGCGCCTCGGCCTCGCGGATGCGCTGCCGTGCCTCGAGCCATTCGATCGGCAGATCGAAGTCGGGATTTTCGAACTCGGGACCGGCTTTGCGCGTGCGAGGGCTCTTCCGATACGCGTCGTACGCGCGCCACGCGACGTCAACGGCGCGATCGAGCTCACCGGCGACGGCATCGAACGCCGGATCGTAGAAACGTTCGCGCCAGCGGCGCTCGAACTCTTCCCTCGTCAGCTTCGTCGAGCCCTGACCTTTTCTGACGCCCGGCAAACCCGGGTCTGCTGGAATAGGCATACGCGGCATGGATTATGTCTCGCCACAACCGCGGCGTCACGTTCCCCCCGATAACATTGGCTGAGGTGTGCGCGAATGCACTAAAGGTGTGGGCGCGCTTACGATTACGTATGCATTCTCCTGGCCGGCGGGCGGCCGCGGCGCTCCTCATGTCGTTGGTGGCTGTGTTGGTGGTGTGCGCACAGTCCGGTCCGCGGAATGTGCGGCCCGAGGCGGCCCGCGCCGATGGCTGCGTCCTCATCGCCGATCCGCGCGTCGTTCGATCGTTCGTGGGGACGCGCGCGTCAGAGATGCTCCGGGCGCCGTCGTCAAACCTCGTGACGATGTCGGTGACCTACTCGGGGTTCACACCGCAGGCGCAGGCGGCATTCCAGCACGCGGTGAACCTGTGGTCAACGCAGCTCACGTCGCCGGTCACTATTCGCATCGAGGCGCAGTTCACGAATCTTGGCGGGAACGTTCTCGGGTCCGCCGGACCGTGGCTGGTGCGGGACTATCCCGGTCTAATGCCCGGCACCTGGTACGCGGTCGGATTGGCCAACAAGCTCGGTGGCGTCGACCGCCTGCCCGGCAACTTTGATATCCACGCGTCGTTCAACAGCGAGTTCGACTGGTACTACGGCACTGACGGCAACGCCCCGGGCGGCACCTACGACTTCGTCAGCGTCGTCCTGCACGAGCTCGGACACGGCCTCGGATTCCTGGGAGCGATGAATGTCTCGGGAGGCCAGGGCACGTGGGGCAATGGCGGATACCCGGTGATTTACGACCGCTTCACGGAGAACGGCGCCGGCCAGCCGCTCCTCGGCTTCGCCAGCCCGTCAACGACGCTCGCCGCGCAGCTCACGAGCAACAACCTGTTCTTCGACGGGCCGCGTGCGAGAGCCGCGAACGGCGGCGCCGCGCCGAGGCTCTACGCGCCTTCGTCCTGGCAACAGGGGTCGAGCTATTCGCACCTCAACGAAGCGACGTACGGCGTCGGCAACCCCAACTCGCTGATGACGCCGGCACTGTCGTCAGGCGAGGCGATCCACGATCCCGGTCCCATCACGCGCGGCATTTTCGAGGACACGGGATGGACCGCCGGGCCTACGCTGACGACGCCGCAGAACCTCCGCGTCGTTCGCTGATCGCTACCGGAGAATTCCCAACTCGTCCAACGAGTCGTCCAGCTCCGCCGTGTCGCGATACACCCGATACGCGCCCGCGCGGGTGAGCTCGTCCTCACCGTAGCCGCCGCTGAGGACGCCGACGCTCAGCATCCCGGCGCGCCGGGCGGCGAGCAGGTCCCAGACCGCGTCGCCGACGACGAAGCAGTCGCGGACGTCTACGCCGAGCCGTTCCTGACACGCGAGAAACAGATCCGGCTCCGGCTTCGCGCGCAACACGTCCCCGCGATCGATGACCGGAATCGTGTCCGGCACTCGAAGCGCTTCGAGCGAACGATTGATCTCGGGGCGCCGGCCCGACGTCGCGATGCCGAACGACACCGACAGCTCGCGCAGGCGCCGCAGCAGGTCCACCGCGCCGGGCAGCGGCCGAGGATCGGGCAGCAGCTCATGGAAGACTTCGCCGTGCCGTTTCTGCAGCTGGCGGACCTGATCCGGCTCCAGCGCGTGCCCCACCTCCCGCGCGACCGCACGCGTCAGCAGACCGCCGCTCATGCCGATCTTCCGATGCACGCGCCAGCCGTCGATTGGCATCCCCACCTCGGCCAGCGCACGCTGCCAGGCGAAGACGTGCGCGTAGACCGTATCGATCAGCGTTCCGTCGAGGTCGAAGATGAGTGCGCGCATGGATGCTCCCCTCAGGCGAAGCCGGCTATCAAGTGCGGCACGTACGGCTCTTCGAGCGCCGCGATCTCCTCGGACGTCAGCTTCACGGAAAGGGCGCCGATCGCATCGTCGAAGTGCTGGAGCTTCGACGCGCCGACGATCGGGGCCGTCACCACAGGCTTGTGAAGGAGCCACGCCAGCGCGATCTGCGCGCGCGGCAGCCCGCGCTCCCGCGCCACGTTCGCGACGCGCTCGACGACCTTACGGTCGGCCTCGAGGGTGCCGGCGTAGAGTTTCTGGCCGACCTCGTCCGTCTCCATGCGCCCGGTTCGCGCATCCCACTCGCGAGTGAGCCGCCCGCGGGCCAGAGGGCTCCATGGAAGAACGCCGATGCCCTCGGCCGCACAGAGTGGGAGCATCTCGCGCTCCTCTTCCCGGTAGAGAAGGTTGTAGTGATTCTGCATCGTGACGAAGCGCGTCCATCCGCAGGAGTCCGCGAGGTGCAGCGCTTTGCAGAACTGCCACGCGTACATCGACGATGCGCCGATGTATCGAACCTTCCCGGCTTTCAGGACGTCGTGCAGCGCTTCGAGCGTTTCGTCGATGGGCGTCGCGTAGTCCCAGCGGTGGATCTGATACAGGTCCACGTAATCCACATCAAGACGCCGGAGGCTGGCGTCGATGGCGGTGAGGATCGCCTTCCGCGAAAGCCCCTTCGAGTTCGGGCCTTTCGCGAACGGGAAAAATACCTTCGTGGCGATGACCGTTTCGTCGCGCTTCGCATAGTCGCGAAGCGCGCGGCCGACAATCTCTTCACTTGTGCCATCGGAGTAGCTGTTGGCGGTGTCGAAGAAGTTGATGCCGAGCTCGACGGCGCGGCGGAGGAACGGGCGGCTCTGCTCTTCGTTCAGCGTCCACGGATGAGAGCCGCGGCCGGGTACTCCATACGTCATGCAGCCGAGGCAGATTCTCGAGACGTCGAGCCCCGTTCTACCGAGCTTCACGTACTCCATCCCGCGGATCTTACGATCGAACGGGACGAAGCCGGTTGATCCAGAACGTCCACCCGACGAACAGCGAGAACACTACCAGGGCGCCGATCGGCTGTGGACGCGGAGCGTGGGACGGGCCCGCGATGTTGTCGAACCAGATTACGGTCAGCAGCGCGATTCCGGCCCAGAGCGCGACCACGCCGGTCAGCCCCTTCGCACGGGTGCCGCGTATGTAAAAGATGAGTGCGGCCAGCCACGCGCTCCCTTCGATGATGATCGTCGCGGGAACCGACGTCCAGAGCCCCAGCCCGAAGCGGTCGGGGCGCCAGAAGCTCAGTGGCAGCGCGGGCGGGCTGCTGACGAAGTCGAGCAGCCAGTGGCTGATGACCACGAGCAGGAGCAGCGCGGAGCCGCGCTTGTTGCCCCAGAGCGCGAAATAGACGCCCGCGAAAACCACGCTCCAAACCGCCGCCATGAGCAGGCTGTGGCTCCACGCGACGTCGGTCATGACGAGATAGTTCGCCGCCCCCCGCACGCCGGGTCTGATGTCGACGTGCTCGACGCCGGCCAGCATGAACAGCGCCCACAGAAGATCGCTGAACATCGCGGCGAGTGCCAGTGTGCCGAGCGACAGCGTGCGCTCGAGGCGCCTCGCGCCAAACGCCACGGCGAAATGTCCAACCAGCATTACTTCACGGCAAACGTCTGCGCGTCGTCTTCGGCAAAGCGCAGCAGCTTTTCCCCCTCTTCCTCCAGGTCACGGCGCACGGCCCTCGGAAGCGTTCCGAACGGCTTGACTGACAGCGTGGCGGTCCTGCGCTTCCTTTCTATCTTCCACGTGCCCGCGACGAAACCGTCGACGAGAAACGTCGCCGGCACCATCAGGTTCTTCGTGGCAATCGCGGGGCGATGCTCGTCCGCGATGATGCGGGTGCGATCGGCGAGCGCGAGGAGAACGCTGTCGAACTCCGGCAGGAACCGCACCGGTGCCGCTACCTCCTCGCCGGGCAGCGGCGCCTTCCGCACGTCGAGCAGCTCGCGGCCGCGTTCGTCCCGGAAGGTCCGCAGCTTCGGACGGAGCTTCTGGACGACATCGACGGCGACCGCGACGCCGGACCAGGTCTGAAAATCACGCAGCGTGGCTGGCCCGAAGGCAGCCAGGTAGCGCAACAGGAGCGCGCCCGGTCCCGGATCGCTGCCAAGACGCTCGCCGAGCCAGGATTCGGCGACGGCAAAGTCGGCCGTCGCGGCGTACGCCCACTTCGCGCCGTGTGCCGGGATTTGAACGAGCGGAAGATGCGTTCGAACGATGTAGCCCATCGCGCGCACGTCGAGTCGCGGAAACAGCCTGGCGAGATGGGTCCGAAGCGCCTCGAAATTCCCGGGGGTCTTGTCGAAGTACGTGCGCGCCGCATCGACGAGCGCGTCGGCGTCGAGGCCCTTGATTCGATCGCGCAGCACGCCCTGCATAGCCTGGGACAGCATCGACTGCAGCGCCGGACGGTGCGCGACGAATTCCTTCCGCGACATCAGGTGCAGCGTCGCCCGCATCAGCGTCCCGCGCACGACCTCCCTTCGCTCCACCGCGCGCACGAGATCCTCGCGCTTGAATCCCTCGACGCGCGACCAGAGGCCGAGGAACGGCGGCCTCGCGAGCTGCGCCTGCAGGCCGGCGATGCGCTCCACGGCCGGCACGACCTTCGCTTTTTCTCGCTGCAGCAGGATCTGGCGTGCAAGCGTCGCCCGATTCAGTGCACGCCTACTAAGAGTTCCCAACGGGCTGATCCTAACAAAGCGGGGTTACAGAAACGCCGGATCGCTTACCGAACTGTGATCGTCCCGAGCCGATCGGCCGGAAACATGCCGAAATTCGGCGCATCTGGTGCTGTCCGACCGGTCCCGGAGTTGCACGGCATCCACATTCTCCACAACGACATCGATGGAATTCCGCGACTACGCCGCCACCGAAGCCTCGGCCCTGATAACCCGCCTGCTGAAACGGCAGACTGAAGGGTCGCATCAGGCCATGCGGCGCCTGCGGGAGGCGCTCGACGCCGCTGGCGCCGCGCTCGAGGCGGCCACGCCCGACGTCGACAAGGAGATTCAGGAGCTCGTCGGCCGCCTGGTCAACGCCGCCGGCGCCGTCGTCAAGCGGGAGCGCGATGAGGCGAAGCGGGTGCTCGACTCAGTTCGCGGCGAGCTCAACGCAGAACGCACCGAAAAGGGCAAGCTGGCTTCGTCGCTGTCGCAGATCGAAGGGCAGATAAAGGATCTCGGCGCGAAGCTCGGTCACGAAAAGGACCGCGCCGAGTCGGCCCATCGCGACCTCACCGCGGCTCGGGAAGCGCAGAAGCAGGCGGACGCGGCGCGCTCGAAGGCGGAATCGGCGGCGCAGCAGGAGGCGAAGGCACGGGCGTCGCTCGACAAGGACCTGCGCTCGACACGCGAGCTGCTCGACGCCGAAAAGGCCGGAACCTCCGCCTTGAAGAACGAGCTCGTCTCGGCGCAGAAAGCCGTCGACGCGGCGCAGGCCAAAGCAAAGGAAGCGGCCGCGCAGCAGGCGTCGGCCAAGGCGGCGATCGAGCGCGAGCTCCAGGAGACGCGCGCCTCGCTCGATGCCGCGCTCGCGGATACCGGACGCCTTGGTAAGCAGCTCGAGGCCAGCGCCGCGGAGAAAGGCAAGCTCGTCTCCGACCTGAGCTCGCGTCAAGCCGAGCTGCAGACGGCGACCGAGCAGCGCGAGGCGATCGCGGCCCAGTTGAAGGCGGCCACCGCGCGGCTCCAGACCCTGGAGCGCAACCAGGCCGGCAATGACGACCGCGCCAAGCAGCTCGAAGGCAAGCTGAAGGAGCTGCAGAAGTCCGAGTCCACGCTCCGCGAGCAGGCAGCCGGCCGCGAGAAGTCCGACGCGGCGCTTCGCGAGCAGGCGGCAAAAGGAGAAAAGGAGTCGGCCGCCGCGCAGGCGAAGATCGCCGCGCTCACCGCCGAAGCCGGGCGCGCGCGCGCGCTCGTCGAGACGTGCCTCAAGGGCATCGACGATCTCGCGGGCGCGACGACAATCGCCGCGCTCCTCTCCGCTCTCACGAAGCAGCTTGCCACCCAGTTCCCGCGCGTCGCGCTCTTCCGCGTCAAGGGCAATCGGCTCGAGGGCGAGCAGAACGTCGGCTTCGATCAGAAGGACGTCACGAAGCTCGTCATCCCGCTGAACATGGATTCGATGATCACGCGCGTCGTGGCCTCGAGCGCCGTCGAGAGCGCCATCGGGCCGGCGATCGAGGAAGCGGGCGGTCCCCCGCTCGGCGGCACGCCGGCGATCGCAATCGCTCTCCCGATCGTGATCCAGGGGGAAACCATCGCCGTGGTCTATGCAGACGACGCCGGCTACAAGGGGCCCGCGCGCGACAAGGAGTCGTACGTGGCGAGCGCAGGCTTCGCGAAGCTGATGCTGAAGCAGACCGGAGTCCTGCTGATGCGTCTGACCCACGAGCTCAAGACGCTCACCGAGCTTCGCAACTACGCGACGATGCTGCTGCAGGAAGCCGAGCAGATGTACGGCGGCGACGCCGACGCGGGACGAAGCGCCGAGGAGCGCCGCAGCCGCCTCAAAGACACGCTCGACTGCGCCCGGCAGCTCTACGCGCAGCGCGCGGCGCTCGAAGGGGATGCGGCGGTCGGCCTGCTCGACGATCAGATCACGGCGATTGTCAAGGCTCAGGCGACGCCGTTCGCGAAAGATCTCGCGGCGGTCATCGGTCAGCCGGCGGCTGGCGGCCGTCGCTCAGCCACTGCGTCGTAAGACCTGCCATCACGCCGGGGAAGCGCTCCCGGATCGGCTTCACGCCTCCCTCGCCCATGATCGTCAACGCCGTTGCGAGCGCGTCCGCCGTGGCCGCGTCCTCCGCGATCACGCGCGCGACGATCGGGGCCGTCACGCCGAGACCGGTCCGCGGGTCGATGACGTGGGAATAACGGATCCCATCGATCTCGATGAATTGAAACGTCGGGCCCGATGTCGCCATCGCCGCGTTGACCAGCCGCGCCGCTCTATGGGCGAAGCGTGAATCGGCCGGGCCGGTGTCGATCCGCCAACCTGGACGTCCGGGCGGTGCGTCGCCGACCACGATGTCGCCGCCCGATTCGATCAGGATACTGGTCACGTTGTGCCACCGCAGGATGCGGCGCGCTTCCTGAAGGATGTAGCCCTTGGCGATGCCGCCGAGATCGAGACGCATTCCCGGCCTCTCGAACCGGATCGCTCGCCGGGAGGCGTCGAGACGGATGTCGCGCCAGCCGACCCTGGCACGCGCCGCCTCGATCGACAGCGGGTCGGGAAGGCGCCCCGTCTGGCGTGCGGTGCGCCACAACGCCACCAGCGGGCCGATCGATGGATCGAACGCGCCGGCTGTCGCCTCTGAGATCTGGAGCGCGCGGTGGAGCACCTCGTAGATCTCGGCACTGATCGGGATCCACTCGCCGGTACGGCCCTCGAGGCGGCGCAGCTCGCTGTCGGGGCGGTAGTCGCTCATCATCTGATCTAGAATCGCGATCCGCGCGAACGCGGCCGTCGCGGCCCGCCGCGCCGCCTCGCTGCCCGGGGCGTGGAGCACCACGTGCACCGGCAGCCCCATGTGGACCTGCGTATACTCGAATGCGGTGCTCTTCGGCTCGGCTGGCGCGGCAGGCGAGGCCGCGCAGAGGATGAGGGCGACGGATGCTGCGCGTCTTTGCATGTGCATGGCTTCTCGTCGGGATCGCCGCACAGGGCAGTCCGCCGTCAGCGTACCGCGAATCCATCCCGGGAACGCTCGTGACGTTCGAGATGGTCCCGGTTCCCGGCGGCTCGATCACGGTTGACGGCAAGCCGGCCGAAGTCCGGCCGTTCTACATCGGCCGCACCGAAGTCACATGGGACATGTTCGATGTGTTCGCGCTCGGCCTCGACGCGCCGCAGAAAGCCGGTCGCGGCGACGCGACGGCGCGGCCCTCGCGGCCGTATGGCGCGCCCGACTACGGGTGGGGTCACACCGGTTATCCGGTCATCAGCGTCACGCGCGCTGCCGCGGAGGCTTTTGCCGAATGGCTGTCGGAAAAGACCGGCAAGAAGTACCGGCTGCCGACCGACGCCGAATGGCAGCACGTGGCGCGGCTCGCGGCCGGAAGCGACCAGCTGCCGCGATCCAGGAGCGACGAGCTCGCATGGCATCGCGGAAACGCGTCGGCGAAAACGCACGGGGTCGGTTCGAAGGCACCCGACGCGCTCGGCCTCGTCGATCTGTTCGGCAACGCGGCCGAGTGGGTCACGACCTCCGACGGCTCCCCCGTTGTCCGCGGCGGATCGTTCCGCGATCCCGCCGAGCGGACCGGGCCGGCCGCTCGCGAGGTGCAGGACGAATCGTGGAACCTGCGCGATCCCCAGTTCCCGAAGAGCAAATGGTGGCTGTCCGACGGACCCTTCGTTGGATTTCGCCTCGTGCGAGATCCCTAAGCACAATGCCCAATGCCTAATGCCTAATGCCAAAAGAGAGGCGGCCATGACCGAGACCGTTTCGCGTCGAACGTTCGTGCAGACCACGGCGGCGGCCACAGCGGCCCTGGTGTTCCCGGGGGGCGCGTACGTCGCCGGTTCGGATGTCATTCGCGTCGGACTCGTGGGGTGTGGCGGACGTGGAACGGGCGCCGCGCGGGACTGCCTCCGATCGTCGGACGGCGTCGAGCTGGTTGCGCTCGGCGACCTGACCGCCGATCGCCTGACGCAGTGCCGCACCCAGCTGGAAAAGGCCGCGGCTGAAGACCCGGCGTTCGCGGCGAAGTATCGCGTGAGCGACGATCGATGCTTCACCGGGTTCGATGCGTATCAGAAGGTGCTCGCGTCGGACATCCATCTCGTCATTCTCGCGACGCCGCCGGGCTTCCGTCCCGCGCACCTCGCCGCCGCGGTCGCTGCAGGAAAGCACATCTTCGCGGAGAAGCCGGTCGCCGTCGATCCGGCGGGCGTCCGATCGGTGCTGGCCACCTACGAGCTCGCGGTTCAAAAGGGATTGGGCATCGGCGCCGGCACGCAGCGCCGTCATCAGGCTGAGTACGTGGCGACGATCGCCCGGCTCCGCGACGGCGCGATCGGCGACGTCATCAGCGGGCAGGTGTTCTGGAACCAGGGCGGGCTCTGGAGCCGCGAGCAGCAGCCCGACTGGACGCCGGCGGAGTGGCAGATTCGCAACTGGCTTTACTTCACCTGGCTCTCGGGCGATCACATCGTCGAGCAGCACGTGCACAACATCGACGTCGCCAACTGGGTGCTGGGCGCGCATCCGGTGAAGGCGACCGGCATCGGCGGCAGGCAGTGGCGCACCGCGCCGCGCTTCGGCCACATCTACGATCACTTCGCCGTGGACTTCGAGTACGCGAACGGCGCGCGCGTGATGAGCATGTGCCGCCAGATCGACGGCACGCGCGGGCGGGTCGGCGAACATTTCCTCGGCACGAAAGGATCCTCCGATGCGGCCGGCAACATCGCGGGACCGGGTGCGTGGACCTGGGAAAAGCCGGAGAAGCCCGTGAGCCCGTTCGAACAGGAGCACACCGACTTCATCGCGAGCCTCCGGTCGGGCACGCCGTATAACGAGCTGAAACAGATCGCGGAGAGCACGCTCACCGCGATCATGGGCCGCGAAGCGGCCTACACCGGCCAGGAACTGGCCTGGGACGAGGTGCTGAACGCCGCGCAGGACCTGACGCCGCCGCAGGTCGCGTTCGGGCCGCTCGACGTTCCACCGGTCGCCACGCCGGGGCAGACGAAACTGGAACGTGCCTGGAGCGACTGAGTGGCTCCTGAATGCCAAGTACGAAGTACGAGGGTCGAAGTTCGAAGTAAGTCTGAAGGAAAAAGTGACAACGTGACTCGACCTTCGACCTTCGTACTTCGTACTTGAAGCTAGTCCTCCTGGAACCGCATCGGCCGAATCTCGATGCACCCGACGCCGCCTCCGCAGGCGGTCGGGATCCTTTCCGCCCACGAAATCGCCTCGTCGAGATCGCGGCAGTTCAGAATGTAATAGCCGGCGAGCTGTTCCTTCGTTTCCGCGAACGGGCCGTCGAGGATCACGGGGCGGCCGGCGCCGGCGGGTCCGGCAGGATGGACGCGCACCGTGGTTGCGGTGGCCGTCGACGCCAGCGGCTCCGCCGCCACGAACGAGCCGGCCTTCTGCGCTTCGGCCATGACGGTCCGGTGCCCTTCCGCCACCCGTCCCAGGACCTCCGGCGACGCGCGCTCGAGCTCGGATTCGTTCGTGTAAACGAGCAGCATGTATCTCACGTGGGCCTCCGGGCTGCAGCAGGAAAAAGGGGACAGTCACCTTTTTCTGCGACTCGAAGTTCGAAAGGAAAAAGGTGACTGTCCCCTTTTTCCTGCTAGACGGGCGTGGTGACTGGGACGTCCATGACGGGCCGCACTTCGATCGTGCCGTGCCGCGCCGCAGGGATGAGCGCGGCGATGCCGATCGCCTCGTCCACCGAGTCGGCCTCGACCAGGAAGTATCCGCCGAGCTGTTCCCGCGTCTCCGCAAACGGGCCGTCGGTGACGAGGCGCCTGCCATCCCGAACGCGAACGCTGGTGGCCGAAGAGCTCGGTTGAAGCCGGGCGCTGCCGACGTACTTTCCGCTCGACTTGATCTGCTGAATGAGCTGCCGGTACTCCACGTATGCCAGCTCACGCTCGTTCTCGCTCAGCTTGTCCCAGAACTGCTCGTTGACGTGAATCAGCAGCAGGTATTTCATGTGGCCTCCACCGGGTATATCGAACGGCGGGCGCCCGGATCGACAGCCCGGCGTAAAAGTATCTACGATTGGGCATGGACGCCGCGACGGCGGTGGAAGCCGTCTACCGCGCCGACTGGGGGCGGATCGTCGCCACGCTGATCCGGTTGGTCGGCGACTTCGATATCGCCGAGGAATCGGCCCAGGATGCGTTCGCGGTGGCGGTAGATCGCTGGCGGGCCGCCGGCGTGCCCGAGTATCCGAGAGCCTGGATCATCCAGACGGCTCATCACCGGGCGATCGACCGCCTGCGGCGGCGTGCGCGATTCGAGGAGAAGCTGCAATCGTACGCGTCCGAGCTGAACCAGAGGGCGAACGAGCCGGGCTACGACTCGAGGGAGATCCCGGACGACAGGCTGAGACTGATCTTCACCTGCTGTCACCCGGCGCTCGCGCTCGAAGCGCAGGTGGCGCTGACGCTGCGGACGCTGGGCGGTCTCGAGACCGACGAGATCGCGCGCGCGTTTCTCGTGCCGCCGGCCACGATGGCCCAGCGGCTCGTTCGCGCGAAAAGAAAGATTCGCGAAGCCGGGATTCCGTACTCCGTGCCCGACACGCGCGACATGCCGGCGAGGCTCGAGGCGGTGCTGTCGGTGATTTATCTGATCTTCAACGAAGGATACGCAGCCACGCGGGGCGAACCGCTCGTGCGGACCGAGCTGTCGGCCGAAGCGATCCGGCTCGGACGGCTCGTCAGGTCGCTGATGGCGCCGCCGCCCGAAGCCACGGCGCTTCTCGCGCTGATGCTCCTCCACGACTCACGGCGCGATTCCCGCCTGGACGAGGATGGAAACCTGGTCGTGCTCGACGAGCAGGACCGCAGCCGCTGGAATCATGCGCAAATCGCCGAGGCGCTGCCGCTCGTGGACGAAGCGCTTCGGAACGGTCCCGCTCCGTTCGCGCTTCAGGCGGCAATCGCCGCGCTTCACTGCCAGGCGACGCGCGCTGACGAGACCGACTGGCCGCAGATTCTCCGGCTGTACGAGCTCCTCGAGCGCATTCAACCTTCGCCCGTCGTCCGGTTGAACCGCGCGGTCGCCCTTGCGATGGTGGACGGGCCGGGTCCGGCGTTAGCGCTCATCGACTCGCTCGTCGCCGCGGGCGACCTCGACGAATATCACCTGCTTCACGCCGCGCGCGCGGATCTGCTGCGCCGCGCCGGCTCCATGCCCGAGGCGCGCCAGAGCTACACGCGCGCGCTCGCTCTGGTGCGGAACGACAGCGAGCGTCGATTTCTCGAACGGCGGCTGCGCGAGGTCGATGCAGCGTCATGACCGTGCCTGCACCGCCACCCCACGCCGGGTTGTGCAGCACCTGCGTGCACGCGCGGCGGATCGAATCCGCGCGCGGATCGATCTTCGTTTTGTGCGAGCGTTCGTTTTCCGATCCGGCGTTTCCGAGGTATCCGCCATTACCGGTGCTGGCGTGTCACGGGTATGAGAAACGGACGCCGTAGCGCAGGCCTTTGGGCGTGCCTGCGAGCAGCCCTGAAGGGCTGCGCTACTAGGCGACTTCGAGAACGGGCTCGTAGGCGGGCGTCCTCCGCACGAGCGCGGTCGACGGCGCGCTGGAGTACGAGTCCGCCCTGTTCATCTCGAGGACGGCGGCCGTCATCCATGCCGCCGCGCGGAGAAGCCTGAACTCGGACTCCTGCACTGCGTGCCGCGGGTCGAACATCACCTGCAGGACGGCCCGGGACGAGACGCGGCCGGGGACGTCGAAGTAGATCGATTCGCTGTCGTCCTGCGGCGCGATCGGGATCTCGCGGACCTGGATGTCGCGCGCTCCCGACAATCGTCGAAGCCCCTGCGCGAACCGCTCGCACGCAGGCGCGGAGTGCGATTCGCCCTCGGCAAGAACTGCAGTGAGGAGATCCGCGAGCGCCTTCGACCCGAGTGCCGTGGGCGCCGGGCGGGCCCGCGTCAGCAGCTCGAGCGACGAGTCGAACGCGGCCGCTGCCTGATATCGCACGCCGAGCGTATCGATGCGCGCCACCTCGCTCCGCACGAAACGCGCGGGGACGACGAGGTTCGTTTCGGGGCCGGTCAGAACGAGGTCGGCGGCCGTCCCGGGCATCAGCTTCGTCGTCGTTTCGACGAGCACGCCGCTGCTCGAGATGTTGAGCAGCCCGAGCTCGAGCCCCCACGACAGCTTGATCCCCGACAGCCACGGCAGCTCCGATCGCGTGCTCCGGCGCGCGCGCCAGCGCTCTTCCCCGTTGGCGCGCACCAGCTCGCTCGGCCCCACCAGAGCATGGCCTTCGAGCAGTGCGTCCCGCGCCACGAGCGCGCTGCACGCCTGCATGGCTTCGTGCTCGTCGCGCAGCGAGCGCCCGCGCGAGAGATACTCTTCGATCTGCGCGCCGACCGCGTCGCGGTTGTAACCCGATCGCGCCGGTTCACGACGGCGCGTGAAAACGCCGAAAAGGCGTCCGGCGTCCTGCGCCGGCTCGTCATCCACCATCGCGATTGCCGGGATGGTCAGCATCTGGAGATACGGCGCGTGCGTGAGCTGTCGAACGTGCGCGATGAGATCGGATTCCTCGTTCGGCGGCAGAAACGCAGACACGAGGATCAAATCCGGAATCCGCTCGTTGATGACCGCGATCGCGGCCTGCACGGTAGGCGCGACAATGAGCTTCGCGCGCACGTGCTCGCGAACCAGTTTCTTCAGCCGCCAGGCACGCTCCCGGTCGGTTTCGACAGCTAGGATTCTCGACATACTCGCCTCTCCGATGGGCAAAGGGAGTACCGAAATCCGGGGCCCGGCCGCCGGGCCATGGTCGAGCTTCAACTCGATGCGGCTGAGCGGGTTGAGTACGGGCGTTACAGAACCGTCGATAGGGTAGTTCGATTCTGGGAAGACGTTGTCGCGGGGTTCGGTGAATAAAAGTCCCCCATCAGGAAGACTTCACCCAAAAACCGGACTTCCAGGCGACGCTAATCCCACACGGGCCAGCCGTGGCTGGCCATGTATGTGTGCAGCTCCCGATAGGCGGGCCGCTCCACTTTCAGCGTGTCGATCAGCAGCTGCACGAACTGGCGGTCGCCTCGAAGGTCGGGAAAGATCTCGCCCAGCCGCACTTTAAACGCGCCGAACGTCGGCTGGCGGTGCCTGGGCCCCCGCGCGTTGGCGGCGAGCTCGTCGAGCAGCCGATAGAGCGACTGCTCTTTCGACGCGTCCGCGCCGAAGTACTCGAGCAGCCCGGCGAGCGGGCGCGTCGTAGCCAGCAGGCGCAGCAGCAGATCCTGTACGGCCTTCAGGTCCTGGATTTGGGCTTCGAGATCGGCGAGGCGGGCGGAGAAATCGGAGTCAGGCATTGAGGTAACGGGACAAAACTTACCACGGAGACACGGAGTTAACGGAGTCTCCGTATCTCCGTGGTGATGTTGTTCCGTTTCCTTGTTCCTCTCCGTTACCTCGGCTGCGGGACGATCCGGATGTACGGCCGCGGGGACTTCCATCCCTGTGGATACGTCGCCTTGGCCTCGTCGTCAGACACCGAACCCGCAATGATGACGTCGTCGCCCTGCTGCCAGTTCACCGGCGTGGCGACCTTGTGTTTCGCCGTCAGCTGCAGCGAGTCGAGCACGCGCAGCACCTCGTCGAAGTT
>DATAFJ010000272.1:0-7771 GCA_036257535.1 Vicinamibacterales bacterium
AACTGGACCTGGCTCTCCGGCGACATCATCGTCGAGCAGCACATCCATCATCTCGACGCGATCCTGTGGGTTCTCGGCCGGCCGCCCTCAACCGCGACGGGAATGGGCGCGCGGCTGCGCCGTCCTACGGGCGATCAGTACGACTTCTTCACTGTGGACTACGAGTTCGACGCCGGAGTGCACCTCCACACCACGATCCGGCAGCTGAACGGCTGCGCGAACGTCCGCGAGGAAGTCTTCGTGGGCACGAAGGGGGTCGCCAGGCTCGACGGCGTCATCCACGACCGTTCGGGCAAGGAGGTCTGGAAGTACGACGGACCGATGAACGACGCCCTCGTGCAGGAGCACGTAGACTGGGTCACCGCGATACGAACGGACAAACCGATCAACACCGCGAAGGAAACGACGACGTCGACGCTCATCGCGATCATGGGACGCGACTCGGCATACACGGGTCAGGCAATTCGCTGGGATGCGCTCCAGGCATCAAGGTCCCGGCTCGGTCCGACCCAATACGCGATGGGGCCGGTCGCCATCAAACCGGCTGCGCCGATTCCGGGAACCGAGCCAGGCCCGCCGGCCTCCTGATCCGGCGCCGGCGATCAGCCGGATGAGGTGTGTGGAGGCTGTATACTCGCTCAGCTATGGCCAGTCAGCTGACGCGCCGCGCCGCTCTCAAAACGATCGGCGCCGGTGCGGGCGCGGTCGCCCTCGCACCCTGGCTGTCAGACGAAGGACTGCTCGCATTCGCGCGGGTCCAGCAGACGAAGGCGCCGCCAAGCCCGCTCGTTCTCTCCGCGCCCCAGTTTGCTACGCTCGAAGCGCTCGTCGAAGCGATCATCCCCGCGGACGAGCGGTCGCCGGGTGCGAAAGAGGCGCGCGTCGCGGACTACATCGATCTGCTCCTCAGCGAATCGGACGATGCCCTGAAGCTTCAGTGGATCGGCGGCCTGGTGGAAGTCGACGAAGCGGCGCAGGCGCGGTTTTCCGTCCCGTTCGCGCGGCTCGATCCGTCGCAAGCCGAGATGCTGCTCACCGAATTCAGCGTCAACGAGCTCGAGCCGAAGACGACCGTCGAGACGTTCTTCACCATGGCGAAGCAGGCGACGATCCAGGGGTACTACACGTCGGAGATCGGCATCCACAAGGAGCTCGGCTACAAGGGCAATCAGCTCCTCGCCGCGTTCGTCGGATGTCAAACCGAAGACGGCAAGGACTGTCCGCACTGCGGGCAGAAGAAACTGACCGAGTGATGCAAACCGATCGCACGCTCAATGTCGACCTGACCGCCGCTCTCGCGGAATCGAAGAAGCTCGCCGCGTCGATCAAGCCCGGCAGCGCCAACTGGGACGTCATCGTCGTCGGCAGCGGCGCGGCCGGCGGGATGGCCGCCTTTCAGCTCGCCACGGCAGGCGTCAAGGTGCTGCTCCTCGAAGCGGGACGGATGCTCGACTGGCAGAAGGAATACCGGACGATGGAGTGGCCGTACCAGTCGTTCCGCCGGAACCGGCTGCCGCCGGGTGAGCGGGCGATCAACGTGGCCGAGTACAGCTTCCTCGACCGTCCGTACGGCGACAACCCCGCGTTCGAGAAGTACAAGAAGGTCGCGTCGTACGCGGCAAATACGTTCACACGCAACTGGGTCGTCGACGAGAAGCAGCACCCGACGACGGGCACGCCGTACAGCTGGGTGAGGGCGCGGGTCCTTGGCGGCCGGACGAACTTCTGGGGACGCGGCGCGCTGCGCTACGGCCCGCTGCAGTTCAAGGCGGCCAGCCGCGACGGCTTCGACGTGGACTGGCCAATCTCCTACGAAGACGTCAAGCCGTACTACGACAAGGTGGACGTGCTGCTCGGATGTTCGGGCACGAAGGAGGGGCTCGATCAGGTGCCCGACGGCGTCTTCCAGCGGCCGTCGAAGCTCAATTGCGTCGAGGTTGCGTTCAAGCGCGCCATCCAGCCGATGGGCCGCCACTACATCCCCGGCCGCGCCGGCGTCACGACCGACGGCGTGATGAACAAGTACCGGATGAAGTGCGTCGGCCGCGGCCGCTGCGGACGCGGCTGCGACATCAACGCGAACTTTCACTCGCCGACGGCGCTGATCTATCCCGCACGCGACACCGGCAACCTGACCGTGCGGCCTTATTCGATCGTGTCCGAGGTCCTGGTCGACGAGGCGAATTCCTCGCGCGCGACCGGCGTGCGCGTCATCGACGCGGAGACGCGCGACGTGATGGACTTCAAGGCGAAAGTCGTCATCCTCGGCGCGGGGACGCTCGACAGCACGCGCATCCTGCTCAACTCGAAATCGCGGTCGCATCCGAACGGGCTGGGGAATTCCTCGGGCCTGCTCGGCTGCTACCTCAGCGAGCACATCATGGGGATCCGCGGTTCGGGATTCATCCCGGCCCGCATCGGCACGGAGCCGACGCTCGACGACGGCCGGCCGGTGTCGCCGTACGTGCCGCGCTTCCGGAACGTGACGGACAAGCACACGGACTTCATCCGCGGCTATCACTTCCAGGGCGGCGGCGGGTGCGCCGAGTATCCCGGCTATGCGCATGACATGCCCGGGTTCGGCAAGGCCTTCAAGTCGAACGTGCGGAAGCACTATCCGGCGATATTCGGCCTGGGCGGGTTCGGCGAAGTGCTCCCGCGGAAGGAGAACCGCGTGATGCTCGATGCCGACGTCCGCGACGCCTGGGGCATCCCGGTGCTGCGGTTCGACTACCGCTTCCGCGACAACGAGCTGAAGATGGCGAAGGACATGGGCGACACGCTCGAGGAGATGCTGACGGCGGCCGGCGCCGAAGACATCCGCATCATCCGCGATCCCTATCCGCCGGGCTGGTCGATCCACGAGATCGGCACCGCGCGCATGGGCGTCGATCCCAAGGCCTCGGTAACGGACCCATCCTGCCGCCTCCACGACGCGCCCAACGTGTACATGGCCGACGCCGCGCCATTCGTCTCCGGCGGCACGCAGAACACGACGTGGTCGATCCTCGCGATGTGCTGGCGCACCATGGACCTGCTCAAGGAGCGCATGCGGACGGGCGATATCTGAATGAGAACACGCAGAGAGATCCTTCAGCTGAGCGCCGCGGGATTGATCGCTCCGGTGATGAGTGCTCGCGCCGTCGTCCGTCAGCCGCAGCCGTCAACCGCACGACCCATCCGGATCGCCGTGTCGACCTACTCGTTCTGGCACTTTCGAACGCCGAAGTATCCCGTCGAGCAGGTGATCGAGGATGCATCCCGAATGGGGTTCGACGGCGTGGAGATCCTGCATCGGCAGATGACCGACGAGTCGCCGGCCTACGTGAACAAGCTGAAACAGGCGGCGTTCCGGCTCGGGCTCTCCCTCCCGATGCTCTCGATCCACCAGGACTTCATCTCGCCGAAGCCGGAAGAGCGCCAGGAGGCCGTGCAGCACACGATCAAGTGCATCGACCTCGCGTC
This sequence comes from Vicinamibacterales bacterium, assembly GCA_036257535.1. GTDB lineage: Bacteria > Acidobacteriota > Vicinamibacteria > Vicinamibacterales > 2-12-FULL-66-21 > DATAEE01. The sequence goes on from DATAFJ010000272.1 coordinate 3,466, forward strand.
GCGGCTCGGGATCCCGAGCATCCGGCTGAACTCGGGCCGCTGGAACACAATCGAATCGTTCGACGACCTCATGAAGGTGAAGGGGAACGAGCCGGCGATCGAGGGTCACACGGATGAAGATGCGTTCCGCTGGTGCGAGGAAGGCATCCGGGCCTGTCTCCCGGCGGCGGAGCGCGCGGGCATCCTCCTCGCGCTCGAGAACCACTGGGGCCTGACCACGAAGACCGAGAACCTGCTGCGCATCCACAAGGCGGTCGGCTCGCCCTGGCTCGGCATTAACCTCGACACCGGGAACTTCCCGGTCGATCCGTACCCTGAAATCGAGAAGCTCGCGCCGGTCGCGTCGATCGTTCAGGCGAAGACCTACTACGGCGGCGGCGAGTGGTACACGCTGGACCTCGACTACAAGCGCATCGCGGGCATCCTCCGCAAGGCGAACTTCACCGGGTGGGTCTCGCTCGAGATGGAAGGCAAGGAAGACCCCGCGAGCGCAGTTCCCAAGAGCCTTGAGGTCTTGCGAAGCGCTTTCGCCTGAAACCTGTACGCAGCCCTTCCGCCTTCGCTGAAGCTACGGCGGACCACCGTAGCCTTTGCGGAGGTGGTCAGGGAACCTTCGTTCGGCTCTGGGCCGCCAGCGCTACACCCTCAACGCCTTTGCTTCTCCCTTCGGACTTGGGCTGAACAGACTGCGTGAGCGCGTCGCACATGTTGAAGTCGACCTTCTCGGCCTTTTCCGCCTTGTCGACCGGCTGCAGGGTGACGATGACGGAGCGCAGGCAGCCCCATCCGATATAGCTCACGCCGAAGCCCGACGATCGATCGCTCGACTGCTGCACCTTCTGCTGGAAGGTCGGGTGGTTAAACTCGTACGCCGCCGAGGCGATGCGATTCAACGCTTCTTCCGACCCGGTTACGGCAAGCGTGAACGTGTAGTAGTTGTCGCGGCCGGTGACGGGAACCGATGACGCCGTGAGGCGGACGAGCGTGCTGAGCGCGACGAGCTCTTTGTACTTCGCCCGAAGCTTCTGGTCGCCGGACGTCCAGACTTCGTTGCGCCAGCGCTTGAGCGACTGATCGAGGTTGTCGCGCTGCTCCCTGAGCGCCTGCTCGCTCTTGAGCGCGGACTCGAGCTCGCGCGTCCGCGCATTGGCCTCGGTCCTGGAGTACTCCGCGGCGGCTTTCTCCCTTTCGGCCGATGCCTTTGCGCTTACGGCAACGGCCCTCTCCTGCTGCGCCTGCCGCGCCTGCCAGAACCCCGCGAGCGCGGCGGCGATCGTGATGGCCAGCAGCACCGAGACGGTGATGAGCGATCCGAGGAGCTGGCGTGCGCGCTGCTTCTGCTCGCGCGCCAGCGCCTGGGCCTGCTCGAGCTGCCGCTGGTGCACGACTTCCTCGGCCTCCTTGGCCTGCTGGACCGCCTCCGTGCTCGCGTGCACGAACTCGCGCTCGAGCGCATTGAGATCGGGATAGCGCGTCGCCTCTTCGAGCAGCGAGCCGCCGAGCAGCCCGCCGGGGTCGCGCCCGTGGCTCTTCCACTGCTCGGCCGCGGCCGTCAGGCGCAGCCGCTGCCGCATCGCCGTTCGCTCATCGTCGAGCCAGCGGACGAGCGTCGGCCAGTTGCGGACGAGCGCTTCGTGCGCGACCTCCACCTGCACGTCGCCGACGCGATCGCAGTCCGTCTGGCGTATCAGGCGCGAGGCGATCAACTTGTCGAGCACCCGATCGACCCGCTCACGCGGCTCGTCGCCGTGGAGCAGCTCGCGCCGGATGCGGCTGCTCGTGACCTCGAGCCCCTCCCCCGGTCTCACCATCCGGAGCAGGATCCGCCGCGCCGTCACCTGTTCCTCGGGAATCAGGCTCGCGTAGAAATCGTCGGCGCTACGAGCGAGCGCCAGCCGGCCGCCGCCGAGCCGCCGGAAGGCATCCAGCGTGACACGATTGCGCTCGCGCATCTGCCACAGCTTCAGCAGCGAGAACTGCAGCAGCGGGAGGCCGGCCGGCTCGCCCAGGATCTCCTTGACGAGCTGATCGACCAGGCCCTCCTCGAACTTCAGGCCGACGAGCGCCGCCGGCCGCTCGATCGCCTCCCGCAGCTCCGACGAGCTGAGCGGGGTCACGCGAAACTGGCCGCGCTCGAAGGCTTCCTGGAACTCCGGCAGCGTCGCGACCTGCGTCTCGAAATCGCTGCGCATCGTCACGATCGCCGAATGGCGCGGCCCCGACGCCGTCGAGAGCGCCAGCAGGCTCGCCGCGAACGCGCGCCGCACTGCGTCGTCGCGCGTCAGCGTGAACAGCTCCTCGAACTGATCGACGACCACGACGATCGGCACCGCGGATCCGTTGGCGAGGCGGAGGATGGACGAAGGGTCCTGCAGGAGCTGCGACGCATGCCCCTGAAGTTCATCGTCCGACGTTCCCGGCCTCTGCATGAACGCGCGCGCGAGATTGACGAGCGGCTCCGAGCCGGGCAGGACGGTCGAGAGATATCGCCAGTTCGCGCTGCCTGGAAGCGCGCCGGACTTGAGCGCCGGAATGAGCCCGGCGAGAACGAGCGACGACTTGCCGCTGCCCGACGATCCCACGACCGCGAGCAGGCGCTCTTCACCGAGACACTTCACCAGCTCGTCGAGCAGGCGCTGACGGCCGAAAAAGAGCTGCCGCCTCGGCTCGGTGAACGCTTCGAGACCGAGATAGGGGCAGAGCTCGTCCGGCAGCGCCGGCGCGAGCTCGTGATCGAACTCGTCGAGCACCGTGCCGGCAGGTTCCCGCCCGGCGCGATACAGCACGGCCGTCCAGTAGTCCAGGAGGCTCTGTGCCGTCCACCTGTCGCTGTCGGAATCAAGGAGCGCGCCGGTCCGGCGCCCGCGATCGACGCACATCTCAATCTGATCGAGCACCTCCGGCGCGGTGCCGGCTTCCCGGTACCGCTTCAGCAGCTCGTTGTGCGCCGACCGGAAAGCGGCCACCGACGTGAAACGATCCTCGACCGCCGTCACGCCGTTCGTCGCGGTGTTCACCTCGGTCATTTGAGCAACCTCAACACCTGGGCCAGAGGGGTTCCGACGGTCCTGAGACCCTCGCACACACGCTTGAGCGCGAGGTCCACCCGATAGAAGCGTGCGCTCGCCTGGCTGTAGAACCGCTGAAACCCCTGGCGCGTGCGCACCGCGTCCTGCGCTTCGAGACCCGCATCCACTTTCGTCATCTCGGCGCGAAGCTCCGCCGCCCACGCGTCGGGACAGGCAGCCAGCGGTTCGATCATGATCTTCAATCTCGGCCACGACAGATCGAGCTCGACGATGACGTCGCGCATGTTGGTCTGGATCCGCCGGAGCTCGAGGTCGACGCCCTGCCAGCGGTCGTGCTCGACGACGCGCGCTTTCAGATCCCGATCGAGATCGGACAGGCTGGCGATCCCGGCCTGGAATTCCAGCAGCTTGTCGGGCGCGGCGCCGCCGTTCGCGAGCCTCGTGTGAAGCGTCGTCAAGGCGGCGACGAGCTCCGGCAGCGCGAGCACGCGCGCCACGGCATTCAGGCGCGTGTTGATCTGCGACGGCTGCACGGCCACCACGCGGTCGATCAGCCAGACGGTCTTGGCGAGCTCACGCACCTCAGATCGATCGAGCGCCGCCTTGAGGTGGCCGCGCGCGTCGGTCAGATCCTGGATCCAGGTGAACTCCACGCCTTCCGTTTTGGCCCGACCCGCAACCTCCTTCAGCTGCTCGCCGATCTCGTCGAGCGTGAGCGAGTGATCGAGAAGGATCTCACGCGCCGTTTCGTCGGCCGGAAACCGCTTCGCCTCGTGGGCGATGACCCGGTACGACTGGAACTGGAGCGTGTGAAGGAGATCGTGCAGGTCCTTGTAGACCGCGAGCAGCTCGATCTGACGGACGGCGGACTCGAACTCCGACTGAAACTCGCGCGCCGCGCCCTGGACCTCGTCATCCTGCATGAGATCCTGCAGCGCCGCGAGGCCTCGGGTCGCAATCTCGCGCGTAGGCGCGCCCACGTCGGCGCGCGCGGATCCGCTGCCGTTGATGTCGGTGACGAACTTGCTCAGCAGCTCGTTTTTCGGGTTCTCTTCGCACGCCTTCGCGATCAGCTGGTCGAGCCGGTTGTCCTTGCGCGCCCACTCGATCACGCGGTGAACGACCTCGTCCAGGCCGACGTCGCCGACGAGCTGATTGAGGTTGTATTCGAGCTTGTAGGCCATCAGCTGCTCGACCGCGAACCGCGACGGGAACGCGTCGACCAGCGCCCTCTGAAGCCGCTGCTGCTGTTCGCCTGTCAATGTAAGAGTGCCCAC
>DATAFJ010000148.1:0-71041 GCA_036257535.1 Vicinamibacterales bacterium
CACGCCTTCGTCAGATTCAGTCGCACGTGACTTCGCCGGCCGGACATGATCACCTCGCGGAGCTTGAATCAATCCCACACGGTTGCGCCGACCTCCGCGACGCGCCCGCGCCCTGCACAATGGCAAGGACGATGCCGCGCATTCGCCACGCGACCGATCCGCCGGACGCGACAATGTTGACGGGCGTTTCCGCGCGATGCAGAAGCACAGACCCGATCGAACCGGAGTTGATTTGTCTGGTCCTGACCAGATGAAACTCGCGCGGGAAATTCCGGAGGTTGGCCGTACGAGCGCGTCAGTCGTTCACGTGCATCGCGAGGAGACGCGCGGTGCGCGTGGCGTGGTCCTTGCTCGCACATTCGCCATGCGCACCCTCGACTGGCCGGCCTCGAGCGACTCGCCGCGTCTCCGGGATTTGGCCCGCGAAGGCGTCGTCCGGCTCAGCATCCTGCTCCTGTATCTGCCGCTGATGTTCCAGGTGCTGTCCGATGCCCTGGCGACCAGACGGATCGCTGGCCTGCTGTTTCTCTGCAACGCGTCGTTGATCGTGCTATTCACGCTGATACGCCGGTCGACCGACGTTGTCGACCGGTCGTGGCCTGCGAGGGCCGTCACTCTCGCCGCCGTGACCGGGCCGCTGCTCTTCCGGCCAGGTGGCCATGCGGCCGTGCCGGATTACCTGGCCGGCGCTGTCGGCTGCGTGGGTTTTGCGCTCAGCATTGGCGGCATCGTGGCCCTCCGACGGAGCTTTGGGCTGATTCCGGCCAACCGGGGAGTCGTAAGTTCCGGGCTTTATCGCGTCGTCCGGCACCCGATCTATGCCGGATACCTCGTTTCACACGTCGCGTTCGTACTCACCTATCCGACGCTCTGGAACGCGGTCGTCTGGGCAATCAGCGACGGCGCGCAGTTCGTGCGGGTTCGCTATGAGGAGCAGCTGCTGCGGCGCGATTCGGCCTATGCGAGCTACGTACGGACGGTTCGTTGGCGTGTCCTGCCCGGCCTCTACTGACACGCAAGGGTTTCCGCGTGATCCGCCTATTCCGCGGCCATCATCCGCGTTCTCCGCGGCCCGCGGCCGTCAGACGGAGCCTGTCGCCGGGCCGTACGTCCGCCTCCATGAGAGTGCCGGGCGGAAGCTCGATCACCGCGTGAGCGCGGAGGGCACCGGCGACGCGCCAAGGGCCCAGCGCGTGGTACACCTTCACGACACGGCCATCCTTCGACATGAACGCCACGTCGATCGCGAAGCGCATGAAGAACGTGTGTATCGCGTTCGTGGGCGCGATGATGAGAGCGCTCCCCCGCGGCAGTCCCTCCAGCCGGAGCAGACCGCGGCGGCGCGACCGCGAGTCGAACGCGGTCGCGATCTGGTCCGCCAGGATGCGGCCATTGCGATCGTTCTCGAGCCGGTGTGCAGCCGCCGAGTTCTTCAGGACGGGCGTTAGAAACGAGACCAGGGCTCCTAAGGCTGCTCTCCCTTCTCCATCTTCTTCCAGCGCTCGAGGTACTCGTCGACGTTGGCGGCGGTGACGATGTCGACCCCCGAGTCGATGATGCTCGATGGCGGCATCTTCCCCGCTTTGATGTTGGCGAGAAGCTTCACCGATTCGCTGCCCCACCCGAAGTACTTCTGTCCGATCAGAATCTGCACCTTCCCTGCCCTGATCAGCTCCGGCGCAGGCGGAATGGTATCGAAGCAGATGAACTTCGTCTTCGACGGGTCCACCGCGTCGAGCGCGTTGCGCGTGAAGACCGGCCAGCCGCCGACCGAAATCCAGGCCGCGAGGTCCGGATAGCGGTTCGTGCCCGACGCTATGATCTCGGACGCGCGCACCGAGTCCTCTTTGATGTCGTACGTCTCAACGACCGTCATGCCGGGCTGCTTGTCGATCACTTCTCGAACGCCCTGCAGACGCCGCTGGAGATTGACCGCGCCAAGGCTGGTGATTATCGCAATCTTGCCCTTCCCGTTGAGCATCTTCACCGCTTCCTCGCCCATGATCCGTCCCGCCGCCACGTCGTCCACGCCCCAGTACGCGGCGCGCTTCGATTTGGGTGCGTCGGCGTCCCACGTCACGACGGGGATTCCGGCGTCCACGGCGCGGTTGATGGTGTCGGTGAGAAAGTCGCCGTTGAGACAGGAGATGGCGATGCCATCCACACGCTGTGTGATGAACGATTCGAGGATTTCTTTCTGCCGCAGCTGGTCCGCCACTTCGGGGCCGCGCCAGATGACCTCGACGTTCCCGAGCTCCGCCGCCGCACGCTCGGCGCCGACCTTGGCATAGTTGAAGACCGGCAGGTCGAGCGACTTCGGAATGACGGCGAATCGCAGCTTCGTGCCGCCGCCGGCGCCCGACTCCGACGTCGCGCGCTGCCCGCCGCCGCAGGCGACCAAGCCGACGAGCACCAAGCCAACCAAGGCACCACGTACCATTCGCATCGCGGTCTCCAGGAAAGTCGCGGCTCAGCGGCCGCGGCGTACCAACAGTTGATCCATGACGACGATGACGATCACGACGAGCCCGACGATGAGGCGATCATAGAACGTTGCGCCCGGAATCTGAGGCAGCGCGTTTCGCAGGACGCCGAAAATCAGCGTGCCGAGGACGGCGCCTATCACCGACCCGCGGCCACCCGACAGGCTCGCGCCGCCGACGACGGCCGACGCGATGATATCGAGCTCGTAGCCCATGGCGAGATCCGCCTTGCCCTGCCCCTGCACGATGGCGAGCACGACGCCCGATACGGCGGCCAGCAGCGCGGCGATCACATAGACCGAGGTCTTGACCGCTCCAACGCCGACGCCCGAAAAGCGCGCCGCCGTCTCGTTGCCGCCGACGGCGTAGATCCCTCGCCCCCACTGAAACCTCACCATCAGGATCTGAAACACGATCGCGAGGCCGATCATGGCCCCCGGCGCGATCCAGTCGATCGGCACGCCGAACGGCTGCCAGCCGCGCGGCAGCGACCCCGAGACGTCGATGAACCGTCCCTCGGTGAGAATGAACGCGGACCCGCGCGCAATGCCCATGACGCCCAGCGTCGCGATGAACGGAGGCAGCCCGACGAGGACGACGAGCACGGCCGTGAGAACGCCGCAGCTGAGGCCCACGAGAATCGCGGCGCTGACGCTCGCACCGAGCGACCAGCCGCTCTCGACGAACAGGCCGCCGAGGACGACGCTCGCCAGCGCGATGACCGCGCCAGGCGCGAGGTCGACGCCGCCGGAGATGATGACCATCGCGGCCCCGATCGCCGCGATTCCATAAATCGACGAATACTTGAGGATGAGGAGCGCATTCGGGCCGTTCAGGAACGGATGGGAACGGCCTCCCTCGGGCGCGAGGTACCAAGCGAAGAAAAGGACCTCGAGCGCGAGGATGAGAACCGTGCTCAATTCGCGCGTTTGCCAAAGCCGCTTCACGCCGCCGCTCCCGGTTCGGCGGTGGCGAGCCGCATCACGCGCTCTTCGTCGGCGTGCTCGCCGGCGATCTCCCCCCGGATGCGGCCCTCACGCATGACGACGACGCGGTGCGCGAGCTCCAGCACTTCCGGGAGATCGCTCGACGCGATCAAGCACGCCGATCCCGCGGCCGCCTGACGCCGGATGATGGAGTGAATCTCGAACTTGGCGCCAACGTCCACGCCCTTCGTCGGCTCGTCCATGAGAAGCACCCGCGGGCCGAGCGCGAGCCAGCGCGCGAGAACGACTTTCTGCTGATTGCCGCCGCTCAGGCTGTCCGGGTACGCCTCCACGCCGGGAGCCTTCACGTTCCAGGTACGAAGCATTTCCTGCGCCTCGGATCGTTCGAGTCGATCGCGGACGCAAAGCGAGCCGCGCGCCATTTCACGCGACAGCACGAGGTTGTGGCGCAGATCGAGGTTGAAGAAGAGACCCTGGTTCTGCCGGTCTTCCGGCACGAGCGCCATGCCGGCACGGGCCGCGTCGCGCGGCGAGGCGGGAACGCTTGTCCTGTCGAGGACGCGAACGCTGCCGGCTTCCGGCGTGTAAAGGCCGAACAGCGTTTCGAGGAGCTCGGAGCGCCCGGAGCCGACCAGCCCGAACAGACAGACGATCTCGCCCGGGCGCACTGAAAGCGAGACCTGCTCGAACGCAGGCCGCCGCGTCAGTCCCGCGATCTCGAGAAGCGGCTGGTCGGACGCGCGCGGGCCCGCGCTGCTGTCCGCGACCCGCGGGGGCAGATCGCGCCCCACCATCGCACGGACGATCTGGTCGGACCGCGTGGCGGCGCGGTCGAACGTCCCGACGTGATGGCCGTCGCGAAGGACCGTGATTCGCTCGCACAGCTCGAACAGCTCCGGCAGCCTGTGCGATACGTAAATCAGCGTCACGCCCCGTTGTCTGAGATCGTTCAGCACGGCAAACAGATCGTCGACCTCGGCATCCGTGAGAGATGTCGTCGGCTCGTCGAGCGCCAGAACGCGGCAGTCGAACGCGAGCGCTCTCGCGACCTGCACGAGCTGGCGGTAGGCCGCGGGGAGCGCCCCGGCGAGAGTGTCGGGTGAGAACGGGACGTGCAGCCGCTCGAGGAGCGCGCGCGTCCGATCGCGCATCTCCCTTTCGCGAAGCATGCCCCATCGGGTGAGCTCGCGGCCGGCGAAGATGTTGGCGCTCACACTCAGGTCCGGAAACGCGAGCATCTCCTGGTGCACGATCCCGATTCCCTGCGTCAGCGCGTCGCGCGGCCCGGCGAACGATGCCGGCCGGCCATCTATCGCCAGCTCGCCGTTGTCGGGACGCAGGCTGCCGGAAAGGATTTTGAGGAGCGTCGACTTACCCGCGCCGTTCTCGCCGACGAGCGCGTGGGCATCGCCAGCCGCGACGTCGAAGCTGACGCCGTCGAGCGCTCGCACCCCGCCGAACGACTTCCGCACGTCGCGGAACGAGACGGCGGCAGAACTCACAGACCGCCAAACGGCGTCGCGCGCCGCCCTCGAATGCCTGGCCTTAGCCTATAAATCCCGCCCGCATGCGGCTGTGCCTCCCGCTCATCCTCCGTCAGGGCCCTCCACGCCGAAGTCACGAACAACTCGTCGAGCTCGGGACCGCCGAACGCACAGCGCGTAGGATACGTGACGGGAAGGCGCACCACGCGATCGAGGACGCCATCCCGCGTGTAACGGTGCAGCCTGCCTCCACCCCAGAGCGCCACCCAGACGCCGTCGTCAACGTCGATCGTCAGACCATCCGGAATACCATCCTCCACGGAAATGGAAGCGAATGGCCGCCGGTTCCCGATCGCTCCCGTAGCACGGTCGAAGTCGAATACGTCGATGCGCTGGGTTGGACTGTCCACGTAGAACATGCGGCGTGCGTCGGCGCTCCAGGCGAGGCCGTTCGAGATCGTCACGCCCGTGATCATCTGCGTGACCCGCCCGTCCGGATCCAGACGATAGAGCGATCCCGCGCCCGGTTGCTCGTCCAGCGCCATCGTCCCCGCCCAGAATCTCCCTGCCGGATCGCAGGCGCCGTCGTTCATTCGATTGCCGGGCACATCTGCTTCTACGGCCGCGAGCGGCGTCATCCGACCGGATTCGAAGTCGAGGCGCGCGAAGCCCTCCGGCGTGGCGACAACCAGACCTCCGTCCGCGGCAGGTGCCGCGGCGCCGACCGGTTGTCCTATATCGCGAACCTCAGACAATCCGGAGGCCGGATCGAACCGGTGAACGCGGCCTCGCATGATGTCGACCCAGACGAGCCGCGCGAGGGAGGCATCCCAGACGATGCCCTCGCCGAGCTCGGCCCTGGCGTCGAGCACGAGCTCCGCATCGGCGACGCTCGCGCCGATCCGGCCCGTCACCTCGGTCGCGCGCCGAACCCGCGCGTTTCCCAGCCGTCCTCGAAAAGCTTGATGCGGCCGCCCGTCCGCGGGTGGCCTGCGCAGACTTCGTGATTGAGCTTCACGCCGAGCCCGGGCCGCTCAGGCACGGCGAAGCAACCGTCCGCCTCCACGCGTGGCGCGTGATCGACGAGAGTGTCGACCCACGAGTCGGCGAAGTCGTTGAAGTGCTCGAGCACCTTGTAATTCGGCGTCGCTACCGCGAAATGCAGGTTCGCCATCGTCCCGACGGGCCCGCACACGTTGTGCGGCGCGAGGAGCAGATAGTACGCGTCCGCCCAGCCGGCAAGCCGCTTCATTTGCAGGAAGCCGCCGAAGTGCGTGAGATCGACCTGGACGACGTCCATGGCGCCGCCCTCGATGAACGGCCTGATGTCCTCGAACGTGTGTGCGCGCTCGCCGGTCGCGATCGGCGTCTTCGTCGCGGCTCGAACGCGCGCGAGCGAGGCGGCGTTTTCGGGCGGCACGGGTTCTTCAATCCACTCGGGATCGTACGGTTCCAGAAGCGACGCGACCCTGGCGGCAGCACCCGGCGTGAAGCGTCCGTGCATCTCGATCATGATCTGCACGTCGGGGCCGACCGCCTCGCGAACGGCTGCTACGATCGCGATCGCACGCCGGCGTTCGGGTGCCGCGATTTCGGCGGCGGCCGCGCCGAACGGATCGATCTTCAGCGCGCGATAGCCGCGGGCAACGACGTCGCGTGCGAGCCGGGCGATCGCCTCCGGATCGCGGGTGGTCTGATACCACGCGTTCGCGTACGCAGGGACGCGCTCACGGAAGCGCCCGCCGAGCAGCTTCCACACCGGAACGCCGAGCGACTGCCCCATCAGATCCCAGCAGGCGATGTCGAACGCCGCGAGCGCCGATTGCGTGATCTCGCCGGGCCGTCCGTACTCGGCGCGCTGGACGTTCCAGGCGAGGCGCTCGACGTCGAACGGATCCGCGCCGACAACGTAGCGCGGAGCGAGCTCGTTCAGACAGGCGATGAGCGTGTCCGTCTTGTTCACCATGCGTACCTCGCCGACGCCGGTGAGCCCCTGATCGGTCATGAGCTCCACAAACGTCAGCTCGCGCCAGGGTGTTCCCGCCACGGTCACGCGCAGATCAACTATCTTCACGCGTCCACCTTCCGTCCACCAGTCGCTGGATCCCGAGCGGGTTCGCCCGCTGCAGGGCCTCGGGCAGCAGCGCGTCGGGAGCGTTTTGGTACGCGACCGGCCTGAGAAAACGCCTGATTGCGGTAACGCCAACGGACGTATGTGCCGGCGCCGTCGTCGCCGGATACGGACCGCCGTGCTGCATCGCCCACGTCACGGCGACACCGGTAGGAAAACCGTTCCAGACGATGCGGCCCACCTTGTCCGAGAGGACCGACGCGAGCCGCTTCCCAAAGAGGGCGTCCGCTTCGTCGGCATGAATCGTCGCCGTCAGGTTGCCTTCGAGACTCGACGCAACGTCAATCACCGAGTCGGCGGAGGGACAGCGGATGACGACTGAGACAGGTCCGAAGTGCTCTTCATGAAGCGCGGGCGTGGAAAGGAAGGTTGCGAGATCGGTCGTGACGACGCCCCCGGCGCGCGTCAGACCGCCGGCGGCACGTTCCGCTGGCCGGGCGAGCAGCTCGACGCCCGGCAATGCACCCGTGCGTGCAAGCTGGCGCGAAAGGTTGGCGTCAATCTGCGCGTTCAGCATCACGCCGGGATCGCGACTCGTTACCTTCTCGGCGACGAGCTTCGCGAACGCCCGGCCCTCGCCCGCCGCGGCTTCTGCGACGAAGACGAGTCCGGGTTTGGTGCAGAACTGTCCGGTGCCGAGCGTGATCGATCCCGCCAGCCCATCGGCGATCTCCGCCGCGCGCGCCGACATCGCCGCCGGCGCAACGAACACCGGATTGAGGCTGCCCATCTCTGCGAAGACGGGAATCGGCTGCGGCCGCTGCGCGGCCAGATCGTAGATCGCTCGCCCGGCGGCGAGCGACCCCGTGAACGCTACGGCCTGCACTTCCGGCGCGGTCACCAGCGCTCGGGCCACGTCGAGATCGCGCGCTTGAAGAAGTGTAAACACGCCCTGCGGCGCACCGGCGTCGCGGGCCGCGGCGCCGAGTGCGCGCGCGCACTCCTCCGACGTTCCCGGATGCGACGGGTGCCCTTTCACGATGACCGGGCATCCGGCGGCGAGTGCGGACGCGGTGTCTCCACCGGCAACGCCAAACGCGAGCGGAAAATTGCTCGGAGTGAAAACAGCAACGGGCCCGATTGGCACGAGCATGCGGCGGACGTCCGGCCGCGCGACCGGCTTCGCCGCGGCGTCGGCTGGCGAGATGATCGCTTCGACAAACGAGCCCTCGTCCAGCAAGTCGGCAAACGCCCGCAGCTGGAAGGTCGTACGATCCAGCTCGCCGTTCAGCCGCGCGGTTCCGAGGCCGGTCTCCGCGTCCGCGACCGACACGACGGCAGTCCTGGCCGATTCGAGACGATCGGCTGACGACCGAAGGAGAGCTGCGCGCGCCGACGGAGACGACAGGCGCCACGCAGGGGACGCCTCAGCGGCCTGTGCCGCCGCCGTCCGGACCGCCTCGGGTGTCGCTTCGGTGAACTGCGCGGTCCCGGCACGGCCCGTCCGCGGATCGAAAGCAGTGAAGGTGGGCATCCGATAGTTACATGCCGCGGGCAAGCACTCCAACGGGCGAGGCCACCGCGTCAGACGCGTATCGAGCCAGCAGGCTCAGGGCGATCGCGGCGCGGCGCACGCGCTCGCGCGACATCGCAATGGCCGTCGGCTCGAGATGCTGGCCGCACGGGTACAGGCCCGGAGCGTTTCGAAGGCCGAACTTCAGGTAGATCGGCGCGCCGACGCGCACGAGCTCGGCGATCTCGTAATGGCGCACGGCGCCGCCGAGGTCGTCCGGACTCTCGATATAGAGATCGATGGCGGCGTCGACGGCCTGCCGTATCGCGGCGATCTGCGCGAGCGTCAGATCGCCGGGCAGGTTGATCGACGTGGCGCCCAGATCCTCGAGGACCCTGGCGGTAGCCGGGTTGGGGGCCGCGACCGTCACCGATACCTTCAACACAAAATCCGCCGGGAGATCGCCGGACGCTTTCATGCGTCCGAGAACCATCAGCTGCCCGATGTCGGCGATGAGCGCCGAGCGAATGCCGAGCTGCGCCGCATGGAGCACGTCGTCAATGCCATAGGCGAGCTGATCCGCGCCGCGCAGAGCGGAACCCATGACGCGGCCCAACGTCGTGGTGGCCTGGACGCCGATGTCCCAGTTCGCCCGCGGGCCGACGAACAGGCAGACCTCGATGCCGTGCTCGCGTCCAAGCGCCACCATGCTGCGGATCTCGTCGTCTGTCTGCAGCATGATGCCGCTGCCCTGGCTGACGCGGTGAACCGGCACCGCATGCTCGGCGGCGGCGGCGATCACCGCCTGCATCACGCGCGGCCCTTCGCACGACGGGATCTCGATCCGGTACTGTCCGCCGTCGCCGAACCGCTTGCGCGACGCCGGCAGCACGTGCGCATCGCGATCTGGAAGGCCCAGGCGACTGAGAACGTCGCGTGCGTTGGTCATATGCACTCCGCTTTATACCGAGAACTGAATACCAAGTCCGCAATCCACTGCGAGCGACGCGCCCACGATCGCCGACGCCTCGTCCGAGGCGACGAACGCAACCAGGTTCGCCACCTCCGCGGGCGTCGCAATCCGGCGGAGCGGATGGACGGCCATGACGTGCCGTTCGGCTTCGTCGGGGTCAGGCTGCATCCGGAACCACTCCTCGACGAGCCTTGTGCGCGTCCAGCCCGGCAACACCGCGTTCACGCGGATGTTGAGCGGCGCACAGTCGAGCGCCAGGCTCCGCGTGAGTCCAACCAGGCCGGACTTCGCGGCCGCGTACGGAAACATACCCGCGATGGTCAGGCTCGCGTGAATGGACGCGATGTTGACGATCGAACCGCGGCCTGCGCGCTTCATCGCTGGCAGCACGTGCTTGCAGCAGAGCCATGCGCCCTTGAGATCCACGGCGAACACCGAGTCCCATTCGGCCTCGGTCATGTCTGCCGCATCGAAGTACGCGTTCACGCCGGCGTTGTTCACGAGCACGTCGATCGATCCGCGACGCGCCAGGATCCGCGCCATCGCGGCGCGGACGTCCGGCTCGCGTGTCACGTCCGCGGGCTCGAAGGTTACCGGCACTCCCGTCCGCGCGAGGTCGCGCTCGGCTTGGCGGCCCACGTCCTCGTCGACGTCGAGAAACGCGACGGCCGCTCCTTCAGCCGCGAACTTCTCGACGATCGCCCGGCCGATGCCCCGCGATCCTCCGGTCACGACCGCACTCTTTCCCTCGAGCCGTCGCTGCTCCGTGGACATCGGGACCTCATGATATTACGATTACTGGCTCGAGCCGCCCATGCGCGTCCAGGCATTCGCCTCCGTCTTCCTGTCACTGTGTGCGTCGGCGCTGGCCGTGCTGCCAGCAGGGTCTTCATCAACCCCTCCCGCTGTTACGCGCGCGTCATTCGGCAGGATGCCGGACGGCGCGGAGGTCGAGGTCTTCTCGCTCACGAACGCCAAAGGTCTCGAGGTGCGAGCGATCGAGTACGGCGCAATCATCGTGTCGCTGCGGACGCCGGATCGCTCGGGACGCATCGACGACGTCGTGCTCGGCTACGACGCGCTGGCGGGGTATGTTGCGAACAATTCGCCGTATCTGGGAGCGATCGTCGGCCGCTATGCAAATCGAATCGCGCGCGGGCGCTTCACGCTGGACGGACGCGAGTACACGCTCGCGACGAACAACGCGCCCAACCACCTGCACGGCGGCGTCAAGGGCTTCGACAAGGTCGTATGGGACGGCGAACCGGTCGACGGGCCTGCGGGGTCCGGCGTAGCGTTTTCTTATACGAGCCGCGACGGCGAAGAGGGGTACCCGGGCACGCTGAAGGCGCGCGTCACGTACAGCCTCAACGATCGCGGTGAGCTGACGGTCGACTACCACGCGACGACCGACAAGCCCACTGTGATCAACCTGAGCCAGCACAGCTACTTCAACCTCTCCGGCGGCGAACGCGACATCCTCGGGCACGAGCTGACCATCGCGGCCGATCGCTACACGCCTGTCGACGACACGCTCATCCCGACCGGCGAACTCGCGCCGGTTGACGGCACACCGCTCGATTTCAGAAAGCCGGTCGCTGTTGGCGCACGCATCAACGAGCCGCACGTGCAGCTGAAACGTGGCCAGGGATACGACCACAACTTTGTGTTGGTCGGGCTCGAGGCTTCTCTTCGAAAGGCGGCACGGCTCGTCGATCCGGTCTCGGGCCGCACGCTCGACATCTCCACGACCGAGCCGGGCGTACAGTTCTACTCGGGCAATTTCCTCGACGGGAGCATCAAGGGCAAGGGCGGGCGTGTTTATACGAGGCGATCCGGTCTCTGCCTCGAGACCCAGCACTT
Organism: Vicinamibacterales bacterium; assembly: GCA_036257535.1. Lineage (GTDB taxonomy): Bacteria > Acidobacteriota > Vicinamibacteria > Vicinamibacterales > 2-12-FULL-66-21 > DATAEE01. The sequence goes on from DATAFJ010000148.1 coordinate 11,335, forward strand.
CCCGGACTCTCCGAACCGGCCCGACTTTCCGTCGACGGCTCTCCGTCCGGGCGCCGAGTACCGCTCTCGAACGGTCTTTTCGTTCGGCGTCACCAGCTCGCGTGGACCGACGCGCGAATAAGGTCGTCGTACACGGCCCGCACAGCCGTCATCGTCTTTGCGTCGAGCCGCGGCAGCCGCGCCGCCGCAGCGTTCTCGACAGCCTGTTCCGGAGTTCGGGCGCCGGGGATCGCGCAGCTCACCTCGTCGAACGTCAGGATCCATTGCAGCGCGAGCTGCGTTAGCGTGGCGCCGGGCGGCACGAGCGGCCGCAGGCGCTCGACCGCCGCGAGTCCCGCGTCGTACGCCACGCCGGAGAACGTTTCACCCTTGTCGAACGCCTGCCCCTCGCGGTTGTACGTTCTGTGATCGTCAGCCGCAAACTGTGAATCGGGGCCGAGCTTGCCGGTCAGCAGCCCGCTCGCCAGCGGCACGCGCGCGATGATGCCGACCCGTCTGGCGTGCGCCTCGCGGAAGAACTCTTCGGCCGGCCTGGGGCGAAAGATGTTGAAGATGATCTGCACCGTGCGGACGTTCGGGTGACGCAGTGCGCGACGCGCTTCGTCCACGGTTTCGACGCTGACGCCGTAGTGCCGGAGCTTCCCCGCGGCGCTCAGATCGTCGAGGATGCCGAACACCTCGGGCATGTCGTACACGCGCGTGTGCGGACAATGGAGCTGGAGGAGGTCGATGCGCTCGACGCCGAGATTCGTCAGGCTGCGGTCGATCCAGCTCGTGAGGTTCTGGCGCGAGTAGCCATCCGGTGTCTGCACGGCCAGCCGCCGGCCTGCCTTGGTCGCGACCATGATGCGTTGAGCGGGCCGGTCGCGAAGCAAGCGTCCCACCAGCCGCTCGCTGCGGCCGTCGCCATAGACATCTGCGGTGTCGATGAAATTGACGCCGGCATCGACTGCCGCATGCAGCGCCCGCATCGCCTGCCCGTCGTCTGTCGGCCCCCAGTCGCCGCCGACGGCCCAGGCGCCAAAGCCGATCGGGAACAGGTCGATCCCGGTCGATCCCAGCGCTCTCACCTGACCTTCCACTCCTGGATTCCCGCCGACCATTGCGGCTGCATCGTGACCTCGACGCGCAGCGCTCGGGTTGAAATCGTCTTGAAGGTCACCTTGTTCCACGCATTCATCGCCGTTCCGTATGACGAAGCTGTCTCCACGGGCTTCCACAGTCCGCCATCCTTATAAAGGAGGCGCCACGAGGCGGGCACCCGGACCTGGCCGCGGCCGGTATCGTCGAACCAGTAGATTTCGGCCTCGGATACCTCCTGCGGTTTCGCGAACGCCATTTCTGCCCATTCAGTCGTGCCGCGAGCTGGCCACCAGTCGAAGTACGACGACGGGTCACCTGACGATGCCGGCCGCTCCCCGTCATTGATCAGGCGCGGATTCTTCCTGCTTGACGACGTCGTCAGCGTCGCCATCGTCGCGATGGTCGGATACGGGGCAGGCGTCGCGTGCGCGTCGGTGCGCGGAAGCCAGACGATCATCTGACCGCGGCCGCGATTCGCCCAGGCGTAGTACGGGATGGCCGTGAAATCTTGCTCGGTCTTCGTGACGCCACCCTTTTCATCGTACGCGAGCGCCGTCGCGCGGCCGGTCACGACCTGGACGCCGTTGAGAAGGTTCGGGCGGAACTCGGAGGTCAGAACTGTGCTGTCGTCCAGGATGAGATTCCGGACTCGGCCGTTCGGGTTGTCGGGCCACTCGGCAGCGAACATGATCGGGCCGCGCTGAAGCGCGACGCGGCCACGGTCCGCTTCGACGCTGTCGTGAGCGATCACGCGACGAACGAGCATCGGCAGGTACAGATCGATAGTGTCGCCGGCGCGCCATTCCCGCGTTATCGTCGCGTAGCCCTTGTCCAGGGATAACGGAACTCGCGACCCAGCCACCTTCAACGAAGGTCCATGGCGGTCGATCGAATCGTGGGTGCCAGTGCTGGTCACAAAGCGATACAGGTCGCTTGGGACTGGCCGGCCCAGCGCCCAGCCGGGAATGCGCACCTTGATCGTGAACCGGCGCGGCTCACCCGGATCGATCGTAAACCTGACGCCGCCGTCCGATGGGTAGCGAGTGCCTTGTGCGATCTTTACCGGCCGACGTCTCACGTCGAGCTCGGCTTTGCTCTGGGCGAACAGGTTCACATAGATCGCGTCGTCGCGGACCGCGTACATGTAGCCCGGAACTGACGCGAGAAACCGGGTGATGTTCGACGGGCAGCAGGCGACGCCGAACCAGGCGCTCCGCTCGTGCTGGCCGTTCGATTCGAGCGGGTTCGGATAGAAGAACGTCTTCCCGTCGAGCGACACGCCGGAGATCAGGCCGTTGAAGAGCGTGCGCTCCATCACGTCGATATATTTCGCGTCGCCGTGGAGCAGGAACAGGCGGTGGTTCCAGTAGTCCAGCCCGACCGACGCGCAGGTCTCGTTGTACGCGGTCATGTTCGGCAGCTCGTAGTGACGGCCGAACGCCTCGCCCGCGCCCGATGCACCAATCCCGCCCGTGATGTACAGCTTCCGCCCGACCGTGTTCTCCCAGATCGTGTCGATGGCCTTGATGTAGACCGGGTCGCCGGTCAGCGCCGCGACATCCGCCATGCCTGAGTACATGTAAGTCGCGCGGACGGCGTGGCCAACCGGCTCCGTCTGCTCGACGACACGCTCATGTGCCTGGTTGTAGACGAGTCCACGCGGGTTCACTTTCTCGCCAGGGTTGGGGCCCCGTTCGTCGAGGAGAAACTTTGCGAGCGTCAGGTAGCGCTCGTCCCCCGTGACGCGATACAGGCGCGCGAGCGCCATCTCTGTGATCTGGTGGCCCGGCCAGATCGACCGCTTGCCCGGCCCGAAGGTGCTGACCAGAAGGTTCGCGCTTCTGATCGCGACGTCGAGCAACGTTCGTTTGCCGGTCGCGAGATAGTGCGCGACCGCCGCTTCGTAGAGGTGCCCGAGGTTGTACAACTCGTGGCTGTCGTCCCGCTCGAGCTCCCATCGCTCCCTGCCGGCCCACTTGTGCGGGTTCTGCGGGTCGATCGTCCGCGTCGTATAGATGTAGCCATCCGGCTCCTGGGCCGCCGCGATTTTCGCGATGAGCCCGTCCACATACGCATCTAGCTTCGGATCGGGGTGAACGCTCAGCGTGTACGACGCGCCCTCGATCACCTTGTAGACGTCCGTATCGTCGAACGGATATCCGGGCGGCTTGCGATCGTCGAGCTGCTCGCCACGGAGCACTTTCGCCGCGCGTTCGAAGAGATCCACCCTCCCGGTGCGCTCGCACTGCTGGAATGCGAAGGGGATGGACACGGTGCGATTCGTCTCGATCTTGGGGGCCCAGAACTCGTCTTCCAGGTGAACGGCCGTGAACGGGACAGGCTGGAACGGATAGTCGCGGCGCGGCTGATCGACCAAGCGCTGTTCCGATCCCGTGATGACGCCCGGCATGAAGGAAAGCGCGACTGCCGCGCCGATCAGCCCGGCAAGGCCGGAAGTTCGGACAGCTGGGGGGATCATGCGGATATGGTATTACGTGGAGATATTGCGAATGCCAGGCGGAGGAAGTCCTCGTGGCCGCCAGAGACCGATGCGCCTCCTCGTGACGGCCGCCCTCGGCTGTGCATTATCCACGCCGCCCGTCAGACCGGCCGGGCAGACGGCGGCGGTTCCTCACGATCCGGACGATCCCGCAATCTGGATTCATCCGACCGATCCCGCCAGGAGCCTGATCCTCGGCACCGACAAGATCGAGTCGACCGGCGGACTCTACGTCTTCGGGCTCGACGGCACGCTCCGCCAATCGATCACCTCGCTCGATCGCCCCAACAACGTGGACCTGGAGTACGGGTTCTCCGCCGCCGGCCGGCTCGTCGACATCGCCGTCCTGACCGAGCGGAAGCGCCATCGGCTGCGAGTGTTTGCGATTCCAGCCGACGGCGGCGCGCTGACCGACCTGGCGCCCGCCGGACTCCCGGTCCTCGACGGCCAGCGCGGCGAAGCGTCCGAGCCGATGGGTATCGCGATGTACAAGCGGACCCGCGACGGCGCGGTGTTCGCGATCGTAGCGCCGAAGACCGGCGGCGCGACGGACTACCTCTGGCAGTACCGGCTCGAGGCCGATGCTGCGGGCCGGCTCAACCTCGCGCTCGTCCGGCGGTTCGGCCGCTTCGGCCGCGCGGGTGCGGCGCCGGGTGACATCGGGGAAATCGAGGCGGTGGTAGTCGACGACTCGCTCGGTTACGTGTACTACAGCGACGAGCGTTATGGGATCCGGAAGTACCACGCCGACCCGGATCACCCGGGGGCGTCGCGGGAGCTTGCGGCGTTCGGAACCGACGGCTATCTCGGCGACCGAGAGGGGCTGGCAATCTACGAAACCGGAGACGGCAAGGGGTTCATCGTCTCGAGCGACCAGGTGTCGCGCGGCACGCGCGTAAAGCTGTTCAGGCGCGAAGGTGCGCCGGGAAACCCGCACGATCACTCCACCGTCTGGACCGTCTCGACGGTGTCCGATGACACCGACGGCCTCGAAGCGACATCGCGCGCGCTGCCGGGATTCCCGCGGGGGCTCCTCATAATGATGAACGCCGGCGCACGGAATTTTCTCCTCTACGATTGGCGCGCCATCCAGCCGCGATGACGGACAGGCATCATTCAGCGCCTTCCGCTGATCCGTGGCCCGTGTGATCCGCAGAATCCGTGGCCTGTCAGCGGCGGCGGATCATTCGCACACCGAACACGGGACCGATCTCGTTGCCTTCGGCAGCCTGGAAGCGGACCGTGACCTTCTCCTTGCCACTCAGGATGTCGTCGGACAGCGGGTACTCGACGTCGAAGAAGCGCGCGATGCTCGACTGCTCAAGTGTCTGCTCGCCTACCTGGCGGCCCTCCACGAGGATCTCGAAGGTTCGCGCCCGCCGCTGATCGCTGTGGTATGTCACGACGAGCACCATCGGCCGGCCGGGTTCGACCGGTAGATCGTAGGAGAACCACTCCTTGCCTGTCCGGCCCTGCCTCCGATCCACGGCGCGGGCCACGGACGTCTGTTCGCCCTGCGGGTTGAAGGGCTTCTCCGCGTCGGGGTTGCCGGCCTCGACGAACACGACCGTGGCCGCTTCGAGCCGACGCTGACGCTCCTCTTCCGCGGCCTTGTCGGCGACTCCTTTCTCGTAGTCGGCCGGCGCCAACAGGTCCCAGTACGCCGAGTACGTCCGGCGGTGCAGGCGATAGAACGGCGCGAGTTCGACGTCGCGTGCGCGTCCTACTCCTTCCGTGCGAAACGTGCCGGGCTTGTCCGGGACGGGCCTGACCCAATCGGTCACGGGACGGTCCGAGGTCACGAGTGCGGGAACGTCCGGCTTGACGAGATCCGCGGCGGGCGCGCCGACGGCGGGAATCTCGCGCGTGCGTTCGGGCGCCGGCCCCAGATCACCGGCCAGCACGAGCGGGCCCCACATGATCGTCGCGAGACGCGCGTTGTCCGGCATCGGCTGCAACCGTAGTGCCTTCGGCAGCCTGACCTCGACGACGTCTCCGCTTCGCCATATTCGCGTGACGTCGATGTACGACGGCGCAGGCGGAAGATTCTTCACCGCCCCGCCGTTCACGCTCACGGCGAAGCCATCCTGCGCCCAGGACGGCCGCCGAAGCGTGAGTGTGATCGCCTTCTGCGCACCCTGCGTTATCTTGAGCGACGCGGACTCTCCTTCCGGGAAACTCGACTGCATCTCGATCACCATGCCCGCCGATTCCCATTCCGCGCGGGACGGCACGTACAGGTTGACCCACAGACGATCCCCGGCCTCGTAGTAAATCCCCAGCCCGTGCAACGCGTGGCTCTCCATGCTCGACCCGACACAGCACGTGAAGCTGCGGAACATGTCCTGATACTCGCGGCGCACGCCGCGGCCGACGGGCACCATGTAGCAGACGGCGCCGTCGCTCGGATCGAGCGATCCGAGAATGTGATTGAAGAGCGCGCGCTCGTGAAACTCCGCGTAGTCGACGTCGGGCCGCACCGCGAACAGGCCCCGCGTCAGCTTGAGCATGTTGTAGATGTTGCACGTCTCGGCAGTCCGGCCGTCGACGATCTGGCTGAGCAGGCCCGGTTCGCGGAAGTATTCGTCCTTGCCGTGCCCGCCGGTCGCAAAAGTGTGGTGATTGACGACGCGATCCCAGAAGAACTCCGCCGCCACGCGGTCGTCCGCGGATCCCGTGGACAGGTAGCGCGAGAGCGAGCCGATCAATTTCGGCACCTGCGTGTTGCCATGCAGGCCGTTGAGCGGATCCTCTCGCCGTTTCAGCGGATCGAGCACCGCTCGATGCTCGAACTTGTACGACAGTGCGAGCCACCGCTTGTCACCGGTGTCGGCGTAGAGATCCGCCATGACCTCGTTCATGCCGCCGAACTCCGTGCCGAGCATCTTCTGCGTCTGCGCGGCGTCCAGCGGCGCCAGCATCGCTTCGGCCCATTTCGCAAAACCGATTTCGACTTCGAGTGCAGTCTTGTTGCCGGTGTAACGATAGGCGTCCCGCAGGCCGGCGTAGGTCTTGTGGAGCGTGTACCACGGCGACCACAGGCCGTTCAGGTCAAAATTTGCGGATCGAATGTTCCCCGTCGCTACCTCCGCAAACGTTTCCTTGACCTTCGCAAGGGCTCCGGCAAAGCCGTCGCCCTGCTTGTCCTGTACCTCTTTCAGTTCCCGGACGATATAGTCGGCCCGCTCCTTGAAGCGGACGTCGCCGGTTGCCGCCCACATCAGGCTGACGCCGGACAAGTAATGTCCCGCGATGTGACCCGTAAGGTTGCGACCGTCGCCGTCCCATCCGCCGTACGGTTCGGCTTTGGGCGCGAGGCGGGCGCGCTGACGGTAGTACGCCAGCATGCGATCGGGCTCGAGCTTGAGCAGGTACTCCCCGTTCAAGTCCTGCGCGCGCTTCAGCGGGCCGTCGGTCAGGCGAACCGCCGACAGCGGCAGCGGGCGCGCAGCGGTCCCGCCAGGATTCACGCCGCGGCCGGGGCCCGCCTGGAATCCCGACAACGAAACGACGGCGGCCGCGACGAACAGCGAACACAGACGCTTCATGGCCGACTATCGTATGACAACCTCCACTCTAACGCGCTGGACAACGCGCGCGTTGGGGGCCCGGCTCGAGCGCGCTATACTCGCGCCTCCGTGAAGAAGCTGTCGCTCCTGCTGTGCATGCTGGCGGCGTCAACGGCCGGCGCCGACACCTATCCGCGCCAGCCCGGCGTCGATGCGATCCACTACGTCTTCCGCGTTGCCGTCACGGATGGTTCGAACGAGATCACCGGCGAGGCGTCGGTCGATCTGCGCATCGCATCCGACGGCGTACGGGAGATCTTTCTCGACCTGACGTCGGCAGCAAATGACAAGGGCATGACGGTGGCGTCGGTCACGAGCGCCGGAAGGTCCGTCGCGTTCACTCACGCACAGAACCGGTTACGACTTCCACTCGCCGACGATCTGCGGACCGGTCAACGCGTCGTCTACACGATCAGCTACCGCGGCGTGCCAGCCGACGGTCTCCGGCTCAGCCCGAACGTTCACGGCGAGCGGACCGTCTTCAGCGAGAACTGGCCCAATCACGCCCGCGACTGGCTGCCCATGATCGATCACCCGTACGACAAGGCGACCGGCGAGCTCATCGTCACGGCGCCTGCTCACTATCAGGTGGTGTCGAACGGGCTGCTCGTCGAAGAAATGGATCTCGGCGACGGCCGCCGGCGCACGCACTGGAAGCAGTCCGTGCCGATCGCGTCGTGGCTCTACGCGGTCGGCATCGCGCGCTTCGCGGTCCACCATGCCGGCACCGCCGCCGGCGTGCCGCTTCAATCGTGGGTGTTCCCTCAGGACCGCGACAAGGGCTTCGCGCTCTTCGAGGAAACCTCGCGGCAGGCGATGTCGTTCTTCACGGAGCGGATCGGCCCGTACTCATACGAGAAGCTCGCCAACGTCGAGGCCGCGGGACTTAACGGCGCCACCGAACATGCGACCGCGATCTTCTACGGCGAGCGCGGGGTCACGAACGGCCGCGGCCCGGTCGTCCATGAGATCGCGCATCAGTGGTGGGGCAACTCCGTCACCGAGCGCGACTGGGACGACGTCTGGCTGAGCGAGGGATTCGCGACGTACTTCACGATGCTCTTCACCGAGCACGTTCACGGGCGCGACGCCTTCGTCGGCAGCCTGCAGGGCAGCCGGCAGACGGTGCGCGACGTGGAGCTCAAGCTTCCGGACACGCCGGTGATTCACCGAAATCTCGGCGACATGAGCCGCGTGCTTAACCAGCTCGTCTATCAGAAAGCGGGCTGGTTCCTGCACATGCTCCGAGGACTCGTGGGCACGGACGTGTTCTGGAACGGCGTCCGCGAGTATTACCGCCGCTACCGCAACGGCAGCGCCTCGACCGACGACTTCCGCGGGGTGATGGAAGAGGCGTCGGGCAAGGAGCTGGGCTGGTTCTTCCAGCAGTGGCTGCACCGGAGCGGTATCCCGAAGATCGACGGCCGCTGGCGTTACGACGCGACGCGGAAGCAAATCGAGGTCGAGTTGACGCAGTGGCACGCGGGGGAGCCGTACCGGCTGCCGATCGAAATCGGGATCGGCGCCAAACCGGGCGAGCTTCCGAGAGTCGAGCGGATCGACCTGAGCTCGCAAAAAGCCACGTTCCAGTTTCCCGGAGACGCCGTACCTGCATCCGTCACGCTCGATCCCAATACATGGTTGCTGTTCGAGGGTGAACTGACCCGGATCCACTGACTATGCGCGCATTACCACTGGTACTCGCGATCATCCTTGCGCTTGCGGCGTCTCCGGTACTGGCGCAGCACTATCAGTCCGACTTCCCGGCCGAGGAATTCAAGTCCCGGTGGGCGAAGATCTTCGATCGCATCGGCGACGCAGTGGCCGTCGCGCAGGGCATGCCGTTGACGGACGGTTACACGTTCCCGCGGCAATACAACACGTTCTACTACCTGTCCGGCATCGAGACGCCGGGTGCGTATCTCCTGCTCGACGGCCGTTCGCGGACAGTCACGCTCTACCTCCCGCCGCGCGACGAGCGGCTGGAGCGCGCCGAAGGCAAGGTGCTGTCGGCGGAAGACGCGGATCTCGTGAAGCGGCTGGTTGGCGTCGACGAGGTCCTGCCGCTCGAAGCCATGTCTGGAGGCGGCTGGCCGTTAGGCACAGCCGCCGATCCCCGCTCGCGCGGCGCGATCTATGCGGAGTTCAGTCCGGCGGAAGCGGCCGGCCAGAGCCGCGGCGAGCTCGTGGCCTCTGAGACGACGCGCGCGCTCGACTACTGGGACGGCGCGAGCTCACGTCAGCGGCGGTTCGTCGAGCTGCTGCGCTCGCGTCATCCGCGCGCGGAGGTGCGGGATCTCAACCCGATCCTCGACGAGCTGCGCGCCATCAAGAGTCCGCGTGAGATCGCGCTGATCCGGCGGGCCTCGGAGCTGGCTGGCCTGGGCCTGATGGAGGCCATGCGGAGCACCGAGCCTGGCGTCACCGAGTACCAGCTCGACGCCGCGGCGCGCTACGTCTTTCTGGCGGGAGGCGCCAGGCTGGAGGCCTATCGATCCATCACGGCGGCCGGCACTGAGAACATCAACAACATGCACTATTTCCGCAACACCGCCGCACTCAGGGACGGCGACTTGGTGCTCATGGACTACGCCCCCGATTATCGTTACTACGTCAGCGATATCGGGCGGGTGTGGCCGGTCAACGGGAAGTACAATGCGTGGCAGCGGGAGCTGCTCCAGTTCGTGCTCGAGTACCACAAGGCGGTGCTGACGCGAATCCGCCCGGGTGTGACGCCGGCGCAGATCATGGATGAAGCGAAGAAGGCGATGGAACCAGTATTCGGGCGCACGAAGTTCTCCAAGCCGATTTACGAGCAGGCCGCGCGCCGCCTCGTAGAAACCGGAGGCGGCGTCTTCTCACATACCGTCGGCATGGCCGTGCACGACGTCGGCAGCTATCGGGCCGGTTTGAAGCCGGGTCACGTATTTTCCGTCGACCCTCAGCTGCGGGTGCCTGAGGAGAACCTCTATCTCCGTTACGAAGACACCGTTGTGGTCACCGAGACCGGAGTCGAGAATTTCACGGACTTTCTGCCGATGGAGCTTGATGAGCTCGAGCGGATCGTGCAGGAGAAAGGCGTCGTCCAGAAGGTCGCGCCGCTCGCTGAAGGACCCAGATGAACACTTCTCGCCGCGTCGTCGTTGCAGTCGCCGTTCTGTGCTGTTCGATCGCCGCCGCGTGGGCCGGTCCGCTTCAAGACGATCTCAAGGCGCGCCGCGCACGAGTGATGGAGCGGCTTGGCCCCGAGAGCCTGCTCATCGTCTGGGGCGAGCCGAACGCCGAAAACCTCTACTACCTGACCGGCACCGAGCAGGATGACTCGATCCTCGTGCTCATGCCCGGCAACACGGACCAGAAGGAGGTCCTGTTCGTTCGGCCGTTCAACGCGCGCCGCGAACACTGGGACGGGCACTCGCTGACGCCGAAAGAGGCGACGGCGCTGACAGCCGTCGACCGCGTGTTCACGCTGGACCAGTTCGAACCCTTCATCGAATCGATCTTCTCGGGACGTCTGTGGCGGCTCGAGAGTCGAGCCTCCGACGCGGGCGAGGCCGCGCCGGAAATAGAGGCGACCGCATTCGACAAGGCGCTCGAAAGCAACCGGGCACGACTCGCACTCATCCTGGGTCGACGGTCGCTTACGGGCCCCGTCGACAAGCCGCTCGAGTTCGCCAATCGTCTGCGCGAGCGGTTCGGTGGTTTCTCACTCCAGGACGCGACCGAGGTCATTCACGGGCTGCGACAGATCAAAACGACGTACGAGCAGGGGATCATGCGCCGGAGCCTCGAGATCTCGAGCGAGGCGCACCGCGCCGGCATGCGCGCCGCGGCGCCAGGCCGGTACGAGTACGAAGTCGAGTCGGCGATCGAAGCCGTGTATCTGCAGAACGGCGCAATGAGGCCGGGATACGAATCGATCGTGGGCAGCGGGCCGAACGCGAACATCCTTCACTACCGTGAATCGAGCCGGAGGATGGAGCCGAACGATCTTCTCCTCGTGGACGCGGCCGGCAGCTATCAGGGCTATACGGGCGACATCACGCGAACCTATCCCGTCAGCGGCACGTTCACGCGCGAGCAGCGCGAGATTTACGAGCTCGTGCTCGCCGCGCAGGAAGCGGGCATCAAGGCGGCCATGGCGGGCGCCCGGAGGACGGACATCACCCGCGCGTGCGCCGACGTCATCAAGGCCGGCCTGCTGAAGCTCGGACTCATCACCGACGCCTCGGGAGACCAATACCGCGTCTGGTACACCCACGGACCGGTGCACTGGCTCGGACTGAACGTGCACGACGTGGGCACGACGGACGTGCTGGCCCCCGGGATGCTCTTCGTCATCGAGCCGGGCGTCTACATCCGCGACCAGGCGCTCGACACGCTGCCTGCGACGAAAGAGAACCTGGCGTTCATCGAGCAGGTGCGACCGGCCGCGAAGAAGTACGCGAATACCGGCGTGAGAATCGAGGACTCGTTCCTTTTGACGGAGGCGGGCCTCGAGCGGTTGTCGTCGACGGTGCCGCGTACCGTCGAAGAGATCGAGAGCTTCATGCGGGGCCGTCCGACAACGAGCGCGGGCAGGTAGACCCATTGACACTATATCCATAGTGGATATACTCGCTCTGATGGCATTCTCACAGAGCGAGATCGCCGAACTCCTGCCTCTACCGCCCGCAACCTTTCACATACTCATCGCACTGGCCGACGAAGACCGTCATGGCTACGCGATCATCCAGGACGTCGCGGCACGCACCAACGGCGCGACCCAGCTCAGCGCCGGCACGCTGTATCGGTCGATCCAGCGTATGCAGGAGCAGGGATTGATCGTCGAGACGCGCGAACGGCCGGCGCCCGACGACGACGACGAGCGGCGCCGCTACTATCGCATCACGCCGTTTGGTTCGGCCGTCGCGCGCGCGGAAGCGCGCAGGCTCGCCGAGATGGTCCGGCTCGCCCGCGCCAGCGGCATCATCCCGGAGCGTGCGTGATGAATTTCTATCGCGCGCTGCTCCACCTCTATCCCGCTTCGTTCCGCGGCGAGTATCGCGACGAGCTCTGCCGGCTCTTCGCCGAGCGGCGCCAGCGGACGTCAGGCTTCGTAGCGGTCGCCGCACTCTGCCTGGAGACGATCATCGACACGCTCGTCAGCGCCGCGCGGGTGCATCTCGACATCCTTCGGCAGGATCTTCGCTACACCGTTCGGTCGCTCGCTCACGCGCGCGGCTTCGCGGTGACCGCCGTGCTCGTCACCGCGCTGGGCATCGGCGCTAATACGGCGGTGTTCTCGCTCACCGACCAGGTCTTCATCCGGCCGCTCCCCTACCACGACGCGGATCGGCTCGTGATGATCTGGGAGCAGGTGCCAGGTTACTCGCGCCTGGAGGCGTCCCCGCCGAACTACCTGGACTGGCGGCGTATGAGCACCTCGTTCGAGACCATGGGCGCGGTCGTCAACCAGCAAGCGAACATGGTGGGCGGCACGGAGCCTCGGCGGCTCATCGGCGCGAACGTCAGCGCCGAGGTGCTCGCGATGCTTGGGGCGCAGCCGAGCATCGGCCGGACGTTCGTCCGCGGCGATGACGAGCTCAACGCCGCCAGGACCGTCATCCTGAGCGACGCGCTATGGCGCTCGGAGTTCGGCGCCCGCCCCGACATTCTCGGCGCGCGCGTCCGTCTCGACGAAATCGAGCACGTCGTCATCGGCGTCATGCCGCCGGCGTTCTCATTCCCGAGCCGCGAAACCCAGATCTGGAGGCCGCTCCTCCTCAGCCCCGACAACGGAGATGAAGACCGAGACAACAACTACCTGCACGTCCTCGCCAGGCTGAAGCCGGGCGCCACGCTCGGCTCCGCGCGGGCCGAGATGGAGGTCCTGACCGAGCGGCTGGAGCGCGCGTATCCGACGGAGAACGCCGAGACGCGCGCGACGGTGCACCTGCTGCGCGACCAGGTGCCGTCGCAGGCGCGGATGCTGATGTACGCGCTGGGAGGCGCGTCCGCCTGTTTTCTGCTCATCGCCTGCACGAACCTCGCGAGCCTGCTGCTCGCGCGCGTGCTCAAGCGGCGGAAAGAGCTGGCGATGCGCACCGCGATGGGTGCGGGGCGCGAGCGGCTCGTACGTCAGTTGCTGACCGAGAGCCTCGTTCTCTCCGTCGCGGGAGGGGCGCTCGGGATCGTGTTTGCGATCATCGCGGTCCCGCTGCTGGCCCTTCTCGTACCGCCGTCGCTTCCGATCGCGGACGCCACGGCACTCGACACGCGCGTGCTCCTTTTTGCAGCGCTGCTCACGGCCGTTACCGGGATCGCCTTCGGCGTCGTCCCCGCCGTCCGCGTCGCGAGCGACCGCGATCTGTCCGGCCTGCGGGAAGGCTCGCGCGGCGGATCCGGCGGCAGGACGGAGCGGCTCCGCGCCCTCCTTGTCGCCGCGGAGGTCGCGATCTCGGTCGTGCTCCTCATCTCGGCCGGCCTGCTCATTCGCGCGCTCTGGCGCGTGCAGACGACCGACCCGGGGTTCCGCACCGAGCGCGTCATCGCGATCCAGACACCGTTGTCACAGACGAAATATGGCGTCACCGCGCGCCGCGTCGACTTGTACTCGAGGATTCTGCAGGATGTGCGCGCGCTGCCGGGCGTCGACAGTGCGGCGTACATCAGCTTCATCCCGATGTCGATGCGCGGTGGGATCTGGCCCGTCAAAGTGAAGGGAACGGCGCAGATCCCCGAGGAGCTCGGCGATCAAAGGGCCGCGAGCCTGCGCTACGTCACGCCGGGGTTCTTCCGCACGATGCAGATTCCGCTGCACGCGGGGCGCGACATCAGTGAGTCCGACACGCTCGAGGCGAACGCGGTCGCCGTCGTCAGTCAGTCGTTCGCGAAGCGGTACTTCCCCGGCGTCGATCCGATCGGGCAGCGCTTCGAGTTCGCCTTCATGGAGCGAACAGTCGTGGGTCTCGTCGGCGACATCCGCGTTCGAGGGCTGGAACGCGAGAGCGAGCCGCAGGTCTATCTGTCGTACCGGCAGGTAGGCGACGGCAACATCATGTTCTACTTGCCGAAAGAGCTCGTCGTTCGGGCGTCGGCGGACCCCGTCACGCTGGTGCCGGCCGTCCGCAGCATCATTCGCAAAGCAGATCCGGACATGCCAATCTCGCTCGTACGGACGCTCGACGAAGTCGTCGCGGCCGATTCCGCGTCGCGCACGATCCAGCTGCGGGTGCTCGGGGTGTTTGCCGGGCTGTCACTCCTGCTCGCGGGCATCGGACTCCACGGCTTGCTGTCGTTCGCCGTCTCGCAACGCGTGCCGGAGATCAGCCTGCGCATGGCGCTCGGCGCGCGCGCCGGCGACGTCCTGCGGCTCGTACTTCGGCAGGGCCTGGTCCTCGCCGCGATCGGCGCCGTCGTCGGCATGACGCTCGCGTACGCGGCCGGCCGCTGGATGGAAGCGCTCCTCGCAGGCGTCAAGCCCGGCGACTTGATCACGTTCGCCGCGGCCGCCGGCATCGCCGTCCTTATGACGGTTTCCGGCTCGCTGATACCTGCCCTGCGCGCTGTACGAGTTGATCCAGCGACAGTGCTGAGAGCTGAATAGCGAGGCAGAGATGACGGCGTTTTTCGCGTAATCGGCGGCTGAACAAAATCCGCGTCATCAGCGGCGCTTGACCGCGGCCCCGCCGTAGGTCTTAGATCCATGTATGAAGGCGCGAGTTCTCATCGTCGTGCTAGCCGCTCTCCCGCTCTCGCTCGATGCGCAGACCCCACCGCCGGCTCCGCAGCCTGCACCGCAGAAGCCCGCGGCGCCGGCCGTTCGCCAGCCGGCGGCATCCGCATCGAGACCTCAAATGGAGATCCGGGTCACGGACCGCTCCGGCAACGCCCTCCCTGACGCGGAGGTCACGGTGTCAGGTCCATCCGACCGTGCAGGAAAAACCGACGCGAACGGGGCGCTCGCCTACAAGGGCATGAGCGCCGGCACGTACCGGTTGAGGTTCGCTCACGAAGGCTTCATCACGCTCGAGCGTGAGGTGACGCTGCGCGGCGGAGCGCCGGCGCGCGTCGACGTCGCGCTCTCCGTGGCGCCTAAGCCGGTGGACCCGCCGGCTCCACCGCAGCCCGCCGCGCCGGAGCGCGATCTCATAGCCGACGTCTCCGTCGAGCCGCGCACGGTCTTCATTCCCGACTTCATCGACCAGAACTATCTCGGTCGTGCCCCGCGCAAGGACTCCGTGCTCGGCTGCGCCCCGTCGTCGACGACGACCCTGCTCCAGCTGCGTGAGCCGCTCGGCGAACACTCGCACGCGGATACCGACGAGCTGCTGTATGTGGTTGCGGGCGAAGCCGTTCTGCGCGTCGGCGGCCGTGATACGCGAATCGAAGCCGGAAGCTACAGCCTCCTCCCACGCGGGACGACACACTCCATCACGCGGCGCGGGTCCAACCCGATCGTCCTCCTGTCCATCGAGGCCGGCAGACCCTGCGCGGGCCTCACCGCGGCAAGGTAGTGGCGCCAGCCAGGGAACCGCGCTAAAATAGCGGCTCTCCACTAAGTTGGTTACCCCGGCGCGCGGTCCCCGGCAGCGCGCGCCCGATGTGTTGCGGGTGCTGTATGGGTGTAATGCCGCTCGTCTTTGTGTGTCTTTTCTCGATCCTGCCGCCGGGAACGTCCGTCACCGATACTGAAGAGCTGACGTTCGCCGACGTCCCCTGGGGCGTCGAGGCGGATGTCGTGACCGCACGGCTCACAGCCGTCGGGTTCTCCCTTCGTACGAAGGGCGACGACGGGAATCTGGTGTTCCTGGGCAACGTCAACAATCACAACGCCATCGTCCTCGCCTGGATGGCGCAGGGTCAGCTGGTCCGGTTCAGCGTTCGGCTGCTGACGGTGGCCGCCGAAGTCGAACTCGTCTACGAGGACACTCGCCGGCGTCTGGAAGACGCCCACGGCGAACCCATTCGCGACCTGGCGCCGAGCGGCACGCTCGCCGCGTTCTGGCGGCGCGGCGAGAACGACGCGTTCGTCAAGGTCTCAACCGAACAGACGGTCGACATCTCCTACGAGTCCGCGGCGTGGCGGGCGGAATTCGAACGTCTGATGAAGCGCCGGCAGTAGCTTCCCTCGGCGTTCGTCCCAAATCGAAGCGGATCCCACGGCCCGCTTATCCCGCCATCAGTTTTCCGAATTGGACGGCCTCCGACCCGCGCGTACACACTCCGCGTATTCCGCGGCAGTCCGCGTCCAGGAGGACCGATGCAGCACAGGGTTTGGGTCGCATCCCTCGTCGTTGTCCTGATGGCAGCCGGCCACGCGCCGGCCCTCGCGCAAGTCGCAACAGGATCGATTACCGGCACGGTTGAGGACGTCAGCGGCGCGGTGCTGCCTGGCGTGACGGTCACACTGACGGGCGAGCGGCTCATCGGCGGCGCGCAGTCGCAGACCACCGATACGTCGGGTGCGTACCGCTTCGCTCGGCTGCCCCCGGGCGCGTACGTCGTCAAGTTCGAGCTGCAGGGATTCAAGGGCGTCGAGCGCCGCGACATCGTGGTCAATGCGAGCTTCACGGCCACGGTCAACGTGAAGCTCGAAGTTGGCACGCTGCAGGAGACGATCACGGTGTCAGGCGAATCGCCGACAGTGGACGTCAAATCGAACCTGCAGCAGACGGTCATGAGTCAGGAGATCCTCGAGGGGATCCCGACCGGCCGCGATCCCTGGTCGCTCGCCAAGGTGATCCCTGGTGTGCAGGTCAGCACGTACGACGTCGGCGGCAACCAGGCGATGCAGCAGAGCTCGCTGCGCGTCCACGGCGCACGGGACGAAGACAAGAATTTCTCGATTGACGGTACGACCGTCAACTGGCCCGGAGGTGGCGGCGGCTCGACGATGCTCTATTACGACCAGGGGATGTTCGACGAGGTCAACTATCAGACCTCCGCCATCCCGGCCGAGGTGATGACCGGCGGCATCTACCTGAACATGGTCACCAAGAGCGGCAGCAACCGCTGGCGCGGCGACTTGAAGTATTTCTTCGCCGACAAGGACTGGCAGAGCGTCAACGATCAGGAGCTCAAGAATCTCGGGCTTCCCGGCGGGACGCCTGTGACGAAACTCTACGACTTCAACGTCGCGGGCGGCGGTCCGCTGGCGCGCGATCGCCTCTGGGTGAATGGATCGTACCGGAACTGGCGCACCGACAAACTCACGCTGGCGCGGAACCCGGACGGCAGCCGCGCGATCGACGACAACCTGATCTGGAACATCTCGGGCAAGGCCATCTGGCAGATGACGGCGAACCAGAAGGTGTCCGGCTCCTACAACTACAACTGGAAGGAGCGCTTCCACCGCCGCGACACGCCGCCGAACTTCGTCGAGGACCAGGCGTCGCTCTGGCAGACGAATCCTGCGTTCTCCGCGCAGGCCAAGTACACGCTCGTCAGGGGAAAGATCGTCTTCGACTCGACGTTCGGCATCATGGACGGCGTCACGAACTACTACTACCAACCAGGGACCGCCGACACCGACATCCGCGTCGTCGACAACGGCCTGAGCACCGCAGCCGTCGCGGCCGATCGTCATGAAGAGGCGCCAAACTACCGGACGCAGTTCGACAACGTCGTCTCCTACGCCACGCCGGCCTGGGGCGGCGATCATTTGCTGAAGGCGGGCATGCAGTTCGCCCAGATGGGGATGTATCAGCAGTTCTGGACGAACGGCGACATGCACATCGAGTTCAACAACAGCGCACCGAACCAGGTGCGCCTGTTCAACACGCCGACGGCGCACAACAGCAAGATTCAGCTCTACGGACTCTTCGCGCAGGATGCATGGAGCTACGGCCGCGCCACGTTGAACATCGGGATACGGGTCGACCACGCGAGCGGCTGGATGCCGGAGCAGGCGAAGCAGGCGGGCACCTTCAGCGACGCGCGAACGCTCGAGCGGACTGATGTGTTCAGCTCCTGGCGAGGCGTCTGGAGGACCGGCGTCGTGTACGACGTATTCGGCACGGGACGTACGGCAATCAAGGCGAGCGCCAGCCGCTATGCCGGGCAGATCGGCCTGAACATGGTGCAGCGCGTGCATCCGTTCCAGCGCACCAGTGGCACGAGGCCGTGGACGGACCGGGACGGCGATCGCGTGCCGCAGGACAGCGAGCTCGGCGCGTTCACCGGCTTCCCCGGCCTCACCAGCCGCTACGCCGACGAGGACGGACCAGCCTGGTCGTACTCCGACGAGTTCACGGCGGGCGTCGAGCACCAGCTGATGGAGAACTTCCGCGTCGGCGTCATGTACTACCGGCGCACGAACCGCGATCAGATCGGACAGCGCAACGTGGCCGCACCGAGGTCGGCGTACACCGAGCACACCGTCACCGTGCCGGGTGCGCCCAACGGGCCGGGAGGCTCCATCACGTTCTACAACCTCAATCCCACGTTCACCGGCCGGCAGGACAACGTCTTCGACAACGAGCCGCTGCTCGACACGACCTACAACGGCGTGGAGATCACGGCCGCGAAGCGTTTCACGCAGCGCTGGCAACTCGTCGCCGGCCTGACGCTGGGCCGGAACTATGGCGGTGTCGTCGGAACGCCGACGACCATGGACCTGAACGATCCGAACAACGAACTGAATTTTCCCGAGGGCATCGAAGGGCCGGACTCCAGCCCCGCGCGCGAGCTCATCAAGCTCGTCCGCACGTTCAACTGGGAGCGGATGGGCGCCGCGCGCACCCGCGGGACGGCGGTCGCGCTGCGCAAAGAACGCCTGATCCCCAGGCCCCAGGCCCCAGGCCCCAGGCCCCACGCCCCCCGTTTGGGTGATGTGCGGCGGTTCTCGCGTTGCGAGAATGGCGGCATGAAGACTACGGAGCTCGCTCTCATTTCTGAATCGCTCGCCGACGTTGCTGCTGCGGCCGCGCCGGCAGTCGTCCAGGTTCAAGGCCACCGCCGTCCGGCGAGCGGCGTCGTCTACGATGCCGACACGGTGCTGACGAATGCGCGTACGGTCGGGCGCGAGGACGGCCTGCGCGTTGTGACACACGACGGCCGGGCTATCGACGCCGAGCTCGCAGGCTGGGATCCGGCAACCGGACTCGCCGTTCTCCGCGCAAAAGGGCTCGACCTCAGGCCGGCCGAGCGTGCAGACACGCCGCCGAAGGTCGGACACCTCGCGCTTGCAATCGGGCGTTCATGGTCGAATGCGCTGACAGTCAGCGCCGGGATCGTGTCCGTGATCGGCGGACCCCTGCGCACGGGCCGCGGCCGCTCCATCGAGCAGGTCATCCGGACGACGGCGCCGGTGCACGACGGGTTTGCAGGCGGCGCGTTCGTCAGCGTGACGGGCGGCGTCCTCGGAATCACTACCCGCGCGGAGATCCGCGGAACGACTGTCGTGATCCCGGCTGCAATCGCGTGGAAGACCGCCGCGGATGTCCTGCGGCACGGCAGCCCCAGACGCGGGTTCCTCGGCGTCGCCGCGCAGCCGGTCAGCCTCATCGAGCGCCAGCGCGGCGATCCGGGACGCGAGCGCGCGCTGCTGATTACGGGGGTGACCTCGGGAGCTCCGGCTGATGCAGCGGGCCTGCTCGTTGGCGACGTGCTGCTCGGGTTCGACGGGCATCCGCTCGAATCGCCGGAAGAGCTGCTCGATCTGCTGACGGGCGACCGCATCGGCCGCCCGTCCACGCTGCGCGTGCTCCGGGCGGGCCTCACGCAGGACGTGACGGTGACGGTAGGCACCCGCGATGCGTCTTAGTCCGTAGATGCGGGTGGTTCTGGTCGGAACGGCCGCGGCTCGCGACCGCTTGCGCGAGCAGCTCTCAGACGATGCCGAGGTCGACGTCGTCGGCGAGGCGCCGACGCTGGCCGCGGCGAAAGCCTCGAGGGTCGACGCCGATGCGTGGTTGGTCGCACCCGACACGAACGGACGCGGTCCTGACGGCCTCCACGCAGCCGGCGACGACGTCGAGCCGCTGACGGCGCGCGAAACGGAAGTGCTCGAGCTGCTCGCGCAAGGGCTCTCGAACAAGGCCATCGCTGCGCGGCTATCGATCAGCGACCAGACCGTGAAATTTCACGTGGCGTCGATTTGCGCAAAGCTCGGCGCGTCGAACCGCACCGATGCGGTCAGACGCGGGTTGCGGCGTGGACTGACGACGCTCTAGGCCTACAGCACGCTCCGGATCAAACCCCCGTCCACCTGCAGCGTCGCACCGGTGATGTAGCCCGCTGCGTCGGAGAGCAAAAACGCAGCCGCGCGGCCGAACTCGTCCGGCTCTCCGTACCGCCCAAGCGGAATGGTTGCGATCGCGCGCTTGCGTTGTTCCTCGACCGGCACGCCGCCCCGCTTGGCGTTCCCTTCGTCGAGCTGCCGCAATCGATCCGTGTCGAGCCGCCCGGGAATGATCTGATTGACGCGGATCTTCGAACCCGCGAGCTCCAGCGCGAGCGTCTTCGCAAGCGCCGACACCGAGGCGCGCATGACCGTCGACAATCCGAGGTTTGGAATCGGTTCCTTGACGGACGACGAGGTCGAGACGAGGATCGCGCCGCCGCCGCGGCGCTGCATCGACGGCACCGCTCCCCGCACCATCCGCAGCACGCTGAACACGAGCAGATCCGCCGCCTCCTGCCACGCCGCGTCGTCGAACGAGATCGCGGCGCCGGCAGGCGGCCCGCCGGAGTTAGTGAACAGGAGATCAATGCCGCCGAAGCGTCGCTCCGTCGCCTCGGTCCACCGCGCGATGTCGTCGGCCGTACGGACATCTGCCGCCATCGCGAACACGTCTCCGGCGGACCCGGTCAGGCGCTTCGCCGCCTCGCAGATCGCCGCCTCGTCGCGCGATGCAATCGAGACGGACGCACCCTCACCGGCGAGCGCCTTCGCCACCGCGAACCCGAGGCCGCGGCTCGCCCCCGCGACCATTGCGACCTTGCCTTTCACACCGAGATCCATATCTTCTCCGGCTTGACCCAGTCGAGAACCCGGTCGAGCGCCTTTCGCGTCGTGTCATCGAGCCGCGCCGCGGGAGCCCGCGTGGCCGCGCTCGCCAGCGCGCCGCGGCGATGCAGCACCTCTTTGCGAATCGCCATCCCGATGCCTTCCTGGAACTCGAACCGCATGAGTGGCACGGCCTGATAGAAGACATCAGCCGCGTCATCCCCGCGCCCTTCGCGAAAAAGCGAGACGATCCGCACCAGAAGCTCGGGGTAGGCAAAGCCGGTCATCGCTCCAGTCGCGCCCGCCATCAGTTCTTCGAGAAGGAACACGCCTCCCAGGCCTCCGAAGATCCTCACTGTGAGATCTCCGCCAAGGCTTTCCAGAATGCGTGAAGTCTTGAACGGCGTCGGGGGATCTTCGAGCTTGATGGTTCGCGCTTTCGGAATCTCCCGCGCGACCCGCACGAGGAGCGCCGGCTCCATCGCGTAGCCGGAGATCGGCGGATAGTCCTGGATGACGATCTCGATGTCCACTGCCTCGGCGAGCGCCAGATAGTGCCGGACGACGGCATCGGAGTTGAGCTTGACCATGCGCGGCGGGCTCACCATGACGGCCGATGCGCCCGCTTCGCGCGCCTGGCGGCTGTAGCCGATACACGTCCGCGTGCCATCGGCGGTAGTTCCCGCAACGACTGGAACGCGGCCGTTCACTTCGTCGAGAACGACTTCGAGCACGCGGGCGCGCTCCCGATCGTCTAGGCGCGCGACCTCGCCAGTCACGCCAAGCGCGGTGAGGCCGTTCACGCCCGCGTCCAGGAACAGCTTGACGACCCGCCTGAAGCTCGCCTCGTCGAGGTCGCCGTTCGGGCTGAACGGCGTGGGCAGTACGGAGTAGACGCCTTCGAAGGTCATGGCAACGGTGCATTGTAGGACGAAATCTAATAAGGCTATAAGGCCCCAGTCCTGATAACCTGTGGCACGACCATGAACCCAATCACCGCACTTCTGGCGGCGCTCGGCGTGCTGACGGCGATGTATATCGCCGCCTGGGGGCGCGTCATCGCGGCGGTCCGCGGCTCGCGAGCCACAGCATCGACGCCGGCCACCGATGCACGATTTCCAACGCCGGCTCACCTGGGCGTCGGCGCCGTTACGAACTTCTTCGACACACTGGGCATCGGCTCGTTCGCAACCACTACCGCGCTTTTCCGGTCGATGCGGATGGTGCCGGATCGCATCATCCCCGGCACGCTGAACGTCGGGCACGCGCTGCCGACCATCACACAGGCCTTCATCTACACGGCAGTGATTCCGGTTGACGTGCTGACGCTCATCTCGATGATTGTTGCCGCGGTGCTCGGCTCGTGGCTCGGCGCCGGCGTCGTTTCAAAGTGGCCGAAGCGGAAGGTGCAGATTGGCATGGGCGTGGCGCTGCTCGTCGCCGCAACGCTGATGCTCATGACGCAGCTCAACCTCTTCCCGGCCGGCAGCGACGCGCTGGGCGTCCGCGGCGTGAAATTTATCGTGGCCGTCGGCGGCAATTTCATGCTCGGCGCGCTGATGACGCTCGGCATCGGGCTCTACGCGCCCTGCATGATCCTCATCAGCCTGCTCGGAATGAACCCGACCACGGCGTTCCCGATCATGATGGGGTCGTGCGCATTTCTGATGCCAGTCGGCAGTTTCCGATTCATCCGCGAACAGTCTTACAGCCTGCGCGCGGCGCTCGGGCTGGCGATCGGTGGGATTCCGGGCGTGCTGCTGGCCGCATACATCGTCAAGTCGCTTCCGCTCTACGCCGTTCGATGGCTCGTCATCATCGTCGTCGTCTATACAGCCGTGACGATGCTCAGGTCCGCGTTCGCCGAGCAGCGCGAGGGCGCCGGGGCGGCAGCAGAAGCGTGAAGTCGAGGGAGGCTGAAGCCTCGCGCCACCTGCTCAGGAGAAAACCATGCGTAGACGTGTCGTCGGAATCGGCATCGCATACGTGGCGCTTCTCGCGCCCGCGCTCGTCGCGCAGCAGCCGCCGCGGCGACAGGGCCCGCCCGCCGAATCGCTGACGCCCGCTCCGGCGCGAGGCAGCGACGAAGGCAACGGGCCGTTCAAGACGCTCGTCATCCGCGGCGCGATCCTGATCGATGGCACCGGCGCGCCGCCTGTCGGCCCCGTGGACATCGTCGTCGAGGGAAATAAGATTCAGGCCGTGCGCAGCGCGGGCACGCCTGGCCTTCCGCCGCGACCGAACCGCGCGCCGGAGAAACCCGAGCACGAGATCGACGCGACCGGCATGTATGTCCTCCCCGGGTTCGTGTCGATGCACGAACACGCCGGCGGTGCGCCGAAGAACCCGGACGCAGAGTATCCGTTCAAGCTCTGGCTCGCGCATGGCGTGACGACGGTCCGAGGCGTGCCGCTCGCCGCGAACGACTGGGTGGTCACGGAGCGTGAGCGCAGCAACCGCAACGAGATCGTCGCGCCCCGCCTCGTGAACTACCAGCGCCCCGGAGCTGGCTGGGACAAAGGCCAGCCGGACACGCCGGAGGCCGCGCGAGCGTGGGTGCAGTGGGCGGCGCAGAACGGCGTCGAAGGGCTGAAGCTCGGCGCTCAGCGGCCCGAGATCATGGCGGCGCTGCTCGACGAGGCAAAACAGCTCGGCCTCGGTTCGACCGCGCACCTGCAGCAGACCGGCGTGGCCCAGATGAACGCGCTCGACGCCGCGAAGCTCGGGCTCGGGACCGTGACGCACTTCTACGGCCATTTCGAAGCGCTGCTGAAGGACTACGTCGTGCAGCCCTGGCCGGTCGACCAGATCAATGACGACGAGCAGATGCGCTTCGGCCAGGTGGCCCGGTTGTGGGACAAGATTCACGCGCCGGGCGGGCCCGAATGGAAGGAGTACCTCGCAGCGCACCGAAAGCTCGGGACCGTGTTCGATCCGACGATGACCGCCTATGCGGCGGGACGCGATCTGATGCGGATGCGCAATGCCGACTGGCACCCGAAGTACTCGCTGCCGTCGCTGATGGAGTTCTACTCGCCGAGCCGCAGTAATCACGGTTCGTATTGGTACTACTGGACGCTGGACGACGAGATCGCCTGGCGCAACTTCTACCAGGTCTGGTTCAAGCTGCTCAACGACTACAAGAAGATGGGCGGGCGCGTCACCGTGAGCGCGGACACGGCGTTCATCTACAACACGTACGGCTTCGGCAACATCCACGAGATGGAGTTGCTGCAGGAGGCCGGCTTCCATCCGCTCGAGGTCATCCAGGCCGCGACGTTCAACGGCGCGCGCACGATCGCCGAACCGGCGGGCAAGCCGATCGACCGCGGCGTGGTCCGTGCGGGCCTTCTCGCCGACATGATCATCGTCGACCAGAACCCGCTGAAGAACGTGAAGGTGTTCTACGGGACCGGAGCGCTGCGCCTCAACGATCAGACCGGCAAGCCCGAGTGGATCGGCGGCATCAAGTACACGATCAAGGACGGCATCGTCTACGACGCAAAGAAGCTTCTCGCCGACGTCGGGGCGATGGTCGACAAACAGAAACAGAACGGCCGTCGGACGACGACGGCACAGCGCTAGCCTCGCGAGCGAACACGCCAGCGACCGACGTGTCGGCGATAGTCTGCGTAGTCGTCGCCGAACAGCCGCGCGAGCGTGGGCTCTTCGTAGAAGAGTACGAACAGGTGCGTCGTCAGGGCGAAGGCTGACGTGAACGCCAGCAGCGCGAGCGACTCGTAGTAGAGCGACGCGCCTGCAAGCGCGGTAATCCCGCCGACGTACATCGGGTTTCGCACGATCGAATACGGCCCGCGGACCACGAGCCTGCGTGGCGGGTCGAACGGGGCGGGCGTACCCTTTCCGGCCACAGCGAACGTCACTACACACCAGAGCGCCAGTGCCAACCCGAGCACGACCACGATCGCGCCGGCGACCTGAACTGGGCCGACCGGTCGCACGCTGTTGATGCCGGCCAGCTCCAGCACGCGTGCCGGCAGGAAGACCAGAAAGAAGGACAGGAACACGGTGGCGTACGACAGCCCGCGCATCAGGGGAAACATGTTTGCTCCTCGTGGGATGGGCGTTCGGTGCCCCTATCGAGTACTACGAGGAGCGGCCTTCGATCGTCGCACGCGCGACCGGACGAGGAGGACGATGCCGAGGGTAAGCACGCCGAGCATGATCAGGTGATAGACGTCGTTGAGGAGCGTCCTCGGGAGAATACCGAGGCCGACCGCCACCATGGTCATCAACAGCCCCGCCATCGAAACGGCGTGTGCGGTGACCGTGGCGCCACGCGCCGCCTGTTTGCCGCTCAAGATCCCATACGCTGCGATCGCGAAGCTCATGGCCGAGACCGCTTCGACGAGCATCGCAGGGATCACGAGCGGCTCGTGAATCGTCGCAAAGCCGAGGGGAATCGGCCGGCCGCGATGTGCGGCGGCGCCGAGCGCGAACGCGGCGGCGTTGAAGGGCGTCAGGTATCTGAAGATCGGGTGCAGCACCGGATGATGGCGGCGATGATCATACGCTACACTCGCTTCGAGTGGTCTGTGCCTGTCTGTCGCTGCTGCTCGCAATAGCGGCCGCCAATGCGCCGCAGCCGGCCGAGGCTCGCCGGCCCGCCCTGCTCCTCGTCATCGACCAGGGGCATCTCTCGCGTGAGTCCGTACCGGAGATGCTCGACGCCATCGAAACTGTCCTGACCGCGACGCGCGGGGCAGAAACCAGGGCCGTCATCGTCTCCGGGCGCCGGCTGGTCTACCCCGATGCCACACGCGAGGCGCTCGAGGGTTCGTTGTCCGGCACCGAGGGCTTCTACGATCAGCCGCGTCGGTTCGGGATGAGCGACGCGGAAGCCCGCGAGATCGTTCGTGGAAACGAGAGCGTCCGCGACGCCGTTCGACGGAGGGGCGGGGGCGCGGATGTCGTCGTCAACGCGCGCGTGTTGATCGAGGAGGTTCAGGAGCTGGGTGAGGCGACGCTCGCCTCGATCACATCGGTTCTTGCAACGGGTCCTCGCGATGAGGTCGCGGTCATTGTGAGCGACCGGCCCGTTTTCTTCCGGGCGCCAGACGAGAAGATCATCGAGCGGCTCGGCGCCCAGCTCCGCGGCCCGAAACGGCTGGTCATCGTTCCGGTACAGCCGTCACGCTCGATCGATTCGGGCGATCAGCTCCTGGACGGATTTCGCCTGCTCTCGTCGCTGCCGAATACCACCGTCGTGAGTCTGTCGTCGCCTGGAGCCACGTCGGAGCTGACCAGGATCCTGGAACCTCCTTCCACCGCGAAAAGCGCGCTGCCTCCGGCAGCAGATCCGTCGCCCGGCCGAACGGGTTCGACCGTGGACCAGTTGGTCGACCGTGCATCGTCCCGCGTCGTCCGTTTCTCCGAAGGAGCGTCGTTTCTCGTCGCCAGCGAGGACTACACCCAGGAAGTCAAGTCGCGCGCGGGCTCTTTCAACCTGCCGCCGACCGCAACCGCAGGAATCACGATCGAGAAACGCCGGCTCGAGTCGGAGGTGGCGCTCGTTCAGCTCGTCGATCGAGAAGTCTGGCTCCTCGCGCGCGACGTCGTGTACGTCGACGGCAAGCCGGTGCCGGACTCCCAGCGGCAGCGCATTCCGTCCGCGAAGTCCCCCTCCACCGACGCCGCGGTCCGCGACTTCGAGGCGATCGCGCAGGCCGGCGCGCGCTTCAATATCGGCCCGATCCAGCGGAACCTGAGTGTTCCCACGCTGGCGCTGTGGTTTCTGACGCCGAAGATGAAGCAGCAGTTTCAGTTCGATCACGTCGGCCGCGAGAAGGTGGAGGGGGTCGATTGCGACGTGATCAGATTCAAGGAACTAGGCAAGGGAATGCTTCAGGTAGACGGCAATCCCGTGCCGGCGAGCGGGCGGTACTGGGTCGCTTCCGGCACGGGGGACGTTGTAAAGACGGAGCTTCTGCTGGCGAGAACCTGGTCTGGAGGCCGCACGACCTCGGACACCTCGTCGGGTGGACGCGCGAGGATCGTCGTCACCTACCGGTTCGAGCAGCCGGTCGACAGCTGGGTGCCGGCCGAGATGGAAGAATTCTACGCCGGCGTGGGCGGCCGGCTGGCGGAGTGGGTCGTCGGCAAAGCGAAGTATTCTGACTACCGGCGCTTCGGCGTCGAAACGCGGATCAGGTAAACCGCCACAGCCTGTCACCCGTCAAAGGACCATGAACCGCATACTGGCAGACCTCCGTCTTGCCCTGCGCGCCTGGCGCAAGTCCCCTGGCTTCACCGCAATCGCGATTGCCTCGATCGCGGTCGGCATCGGCGCCAACACCGCGATCTTCACGCTGGTGGACCAAGTGCTCCTCCGCGCACTTCCCGTCAAGAATCCCTCGGCTCTGGTGCAGGTCACCTATCGCGGTTCGGCCTTCGGCTCGAACTGGGGCGACGGAAGCGAGCTGTCGTACCCGATGTTTACGGACTTCCGCGACAACAACCAGGTCTTCGACGGCATGTTCTGCCGGTTCAGCTATCCGATGCACACCGGCTACGGCGGTCGAACGGAGCGCGCCGCGGGCGAGATCGTCTCGGGGACGTACTTTCAGGTTCTCGGCGTCACGCCGGCGGCCGGCCGCCTCCTTACGCCAGACGACGACAAGGCGCCGGGTGGACATCCCGTCGTTGTGTTGAGTCACGGCTTCTGGACGAGCCGTTTCGCGGGCGACCGCTCGATTGTCGGCAAGTCCATGGTCGTCAACGGCCATCCATTCACCGTCCTCGGTGTCGCGCAGGCTGGTTTCGAAGGCGTCGAGCTCGGAGAGCCGACTCAGATCTTCGTTCCCACGATGATGAAGGCGCAGGTCACGCCGGGGTGGAATGGTCTCGACGATCGCCGCTGGTCCTGGCTGCGGGTGTTCGGCCGCCTCAAGCCGGGCGTCTCGCCCGAGCAGGCGCAAGCCGCGCTCGCGCCGTTCTACCGCAGCCGGCTCGAGATGGAGGTCAAGGAGCCGGCGTTTGCCAACGTGCCCGAACGCGGGCGCAAACGCTTCCTCGACAACAAGCTGAGCATCGTCCCGGCCGCACAGGGGCGATCGGGCTTCCGCGAGTCCATGACAGCGCCGTTGTGGGTGCTGATGGGGACCGCGGTCGGCGTGCTGCTCATTGCGTGCGCGAACGTCGCCAACCTGCTGCTCGCGCGCGGCGCGTCGCGTCAACGTGAGATGGCCGTGCGGCTCGCGCTCGGCGCCACGCGCGGCGGTCTCGTGCGCCAGCTCCTAATCGAAAGCCTCGCGCTCGCCGCTGCAGGAGGGATCGTCGGAGTCTTCCTGTCCGTGGTTGGCGCGCCGATCGTGTTGAGCTTCTTCGTCAATCCGGAAACGCCGCAGCCGATCTCGACGGCGCCCGACGTTCGGATTCTTGCCTTCACCTTCGCGGTCTCGGCGTTGACGGGCATACTCTTCGGTCTGGCGCCCGCGCTGCGTTCCACAAAACCGACGCTCGCGCCAACGCTGAAGGAGTACGCGGGCAGCGTTCTCGGGGGCGGCCAGGCACGGATTCGCAAAGCGCTTGTTGCCACACAGGTCGGCCTCTCGCTGCTGCTGCTCATCGCGGCCGGTCTCTTCATTCGCACACTCGATAATCTTCTGGCCGTCGACATCGGGTTCCAGACACGGTCGCTCATTTCCTTCAGCCTGGACCCGTCGTTGAACGGATACTCGCCCGCCCGAACCAAGCAGTTCACTCGCACGCTGCTCGAGCGCCTCAACAACACACCGGGCATCGCCGCGTCCGGTCTGGCATCGATGCGGCTGCTCGAAGGAAACCAGTGGAGCAGCGGGATGTCGATCGCCGGCTACACGCCGGGTCCGGACGAACGTACGAGCACGCTCTGCAACATGATTTCTCCCGGGTATTTCAAGGCGATGGGCATTCCGCTCCTGAGGGGGCGCGACTTCACGGACAAAGATGAACGCCTGGAGGTGCCCAAGGACGACAATGGGTTCCGCGTCGCGATTGCCAACGAGCACTTTGCCAAAAAGTACTTCGCCGGGCGCAACCCGATCGGCGGCCGTATCGGCTTCGGCAGCAACCCCAACACGCCGACACCCATCGAAATCGTCGGCGTCGTGCGCGACTCGAAGTACACCGGCGTTCGCGACGACGTCCGGCCGGGACTGTTCTTCCCGTTTCTTGAGAGCGACGATCCCGGTGGCGGCACGGTGTATGCGCGGACGACACAGCCGCCGGATGCGGTGTTCGCGACCGTGAGGGAGATCGTCCGACAGATCGATCCGAACCTGCCGATTCACGGCACCCGCACGCTGGAAAGACAGGTCGAGCAGTCGCTCAGCAACGAGCGGCTCGTCGCTACGATGACGACCCTCTTCGGCGTGCTGGCCACGCTGCTGGCCGTCGTCGGACTGTACGGGGTGATGGCCTACACCGTCGCACGCCGCACGCGCGAGATCGGCATCCGGATGGCGCTCGGCGCCAGGGCGTCAGCCATCGGATGGCTCGTGATCCGCGAAGTGCTGGTGATTGCCACCGTCGGCATCGCGCTCGCGCTGCCCGTGGCGTGGTGGCTCAGTCGGTACGTCGAGAGTGAGCTGTACGGCGTCAAGCCGACCGACGCGATAACCGTGGCCGGATCTGTCGTACTCCTCGTGGGCGTTGCCGCGCTCGCGGGCCTTGTTCCATCGGCGCGCGCCGCCCGTGTCAACCCGACGACGGCATTACGATACGAGTAACGCCGAATGCCGAGTGCCTAATGCCGGCCGGGCCGCGGTAAAATCCCTGCCAGCATGGCAGACGACAAACCCATCGATTACTACGATCTCCTGCAGGTCAGCTCGACCGCCGAACCGGAGACCATTCACCGCGTCTACCGGCTGCTGGCGCAGCGCTATCATCCCGACAACCAGGAGACCGGAAACGAGGGCCGCTTTCGCGCGCTTCACGACGCCTACACGGTGCTCAGCGACCCCGAGAAGCGGGCGCGCTACGACATCTCGTACGAGCGGGCGCGGCAGGAGCGCTGGCGCCTGGTGGAAACAGGGGCGAAGGCGGAGAACGATTTCGAGGCCGAGCAACTCGTCCGCCTGACGGTCCTGGAGGTGCTCTATACCCGGCGCCGCGTCGACCCTGCCGACCCCGGCACGTACACGACAGACCTCGAGAGCATGACCGGCCGGCCGCGTGAACACCTGGAGTTCACGCTCTGGTATCTCCTGCAGAGGAAGCTGGTTCTCCGCGACGACTCGTCGCGCTTCGTGATCACCGCCGACGGGGCGGACTACCTGGAGCAGAACTACCGGGCGAGCCTTCTGCGGCCGCGTCTGCCGGCTGCGAGGGAGGAGACAACGTAGGTTCCGGCGCGGCCCCGAGCCGGTATCCCCAGTACCGCACCGCGTAGCGTGTGTGGAACGTTCGAAAGAGCAGCGTGCGACCCTGGGCCTCCGCCGTGAGCTCGCGCGGGAGCCAGGAGCCGTCATGCGGCTGCTGATTGACGCGCAGCCAGCTCCCCTGCCAGATGCGGGCGATCAACCCCCAGCCAACCGACACTGCGGAATCCAGGCGCGCCTCGACTCGTACGACGTGGCCCGCATCGGTCGCCCACACGCGACCTCGCATCACGCGGACGAAGCGCCCGACCCGGCTCTGAAGGTGCGCGCCAGGCCGCGGCTCGAACGAGAGAACGGTTGCCTGATGCCCGTCGACCGTTTCGCGCCCTTCG
This sequence comes from Vicinamibacterales bacterium, assembly GCA_036257535.1. GTDB lineage: Bacteria > Acidobacteriota > Vicinamibacteria > Vicinamibacterales > 2-12-FULL-66-21 > DATAEE01. The sequence continues at coordinate 42,135 of DATAFJ010000148.1, forward strand.
ATCTTCACGACAAGGCCGCGCCGCAGATCCTCGACCGCCGCGCGCCGGCGCTGGCTCGCGCTCGTCGATCTGGACTCTACGTCCTCGCGGTCGCGCTCGCGGCGCTCCTCGTCTTCCTCGCGCTCATCTTCGCTGGGTGGTTTGCCGTTGACGGACACGAGGCGGCTGTCGGGCTCGCCGCCCTTGGGGGCAGGAGAGACGAGGTAGACGCGCGTCTCGCGTTCCTCCTCCCCGCCAGAACGATCCAGCTTGATCTCCGTGTCCTCCTCGAAGTATCCGTACTTTTCCAGCCGTGCCCGGGACTCGACGAGCCGATCGCGAATGCGCGCGGCCAGCCGCTGGGCTTCATCCGAGCTCTGCGCGACAACGGCCGAGCCCGGCCCGCCGCAGGCAAGGACGACGACGGCCACGAACGAGGCGAGGGGTCGGAGCCCCAGTGCTCTGCGCATCCATGACTATCGTAACCTGTCGTCGGCCCCCCGCCCGGCGCGGGCTAGAACCGCACGCCGACGCCGACGCGCACCTGGCTGACGTCGAAGTCGTCGCCGCTGTTCAGCAGCGACTGGAACGAGTTGTCCGCGAGAATCTTCTTGTAGCGATACCCGAGATCGAGAACGAGCGGTCCTCCCTGCACGATCACTCCGCCGCCGACTCCCAAGAGCGGCTCGGTGCGGTCGAGGAAGCCGAGCGCGCCGTCGATCACGTCGCCCGGAATGCCGCTGAAGCCGGTGTGCAGTCGCGCAAAGCCTGCAGTGGCCTCCGCGTACGGCCGGACGGCGGAGCCGGACGCGCTGAACCTGACGCCAGCCTCGCCGTACCAGGCGGAGACTCGCAGGTCGACGGGCGTGAAATCGAGAATCGAATCCAGCAGCGACGGCTTAACGTCGCTCAAACGACCGGCCTCACCGACGATGAGGATGTTGTCAGTGAGCTCGAACCCAATGTTCCCGCCGAACGTCGACGCGGCCGCGGTGTCGCCGAAGGTGAACCCGCCAAAGCCTTGCACCTGGCTGCGCGCCTGCGCGTGCAGAACCGATGGCGTCGATAGCAGGACGATCGACAGAATGGTCACGCCGAAGTGGTGTCGCATGATCGTGACACTCCGGCGCTGGCATGGGGCTATTCAGCAACGATGATGCCACTTCGCAGGGCCCACAACTCAAAGCTCATAGCTCAAAGCTCAACGCTCAAAGCTTAAAACTCACCGTCCTCAGAGCGCCTTGCTCATCAGGATGAAGTGACAGAGCTTCGTGGTGTGCTCGTCGTCGGGGAACGGTGCCGTGCCGGTCTCGACGTAACCGAGGCGGCGGTAGAAGGGGGGCAGCTCCTCGCGGAGGTTCACGACCTGGATGTCCATGAAGCGACAGCCGGCGGCGCGCGCGCGCGACTCGACCTCGTCCACGAGCGCGCGGCCGAATCCTCTCCCCTGGATCGCGGGATCGATCGAGAGCATGCCGAAGTAGCTGCGATCGCCGTTGCGCTTCACGTAGACACATCCGGCGAGCGTTCCAGGTGGATCTTCGAGCACGAGGAACTCGCCGCTGCGCATCAGGCTCGCGACTTCGTCGGGGTTCGTCCGGTCGCCAACCTTGAAGAACCGCTCGACCTCGTAGGCCTGCGAAATGATCCGCGCGAGCGCCGGCGCATCGTCGGGCGTCGCCGATCGGACGGTCAGTGCCTCCCTCTTCATAGCGGGAGGCGCGCGGCCGGCGCGCCGGCGGCCGGCACGATGCGAGCGATCGCAAGACCGCCGAGCAGCCAGCCAATGAGCTCGGTAAATGCCTCGGCGGCGACGAAGGCCGTCGGGAAGCCGTACCAGTTCCAGTAGCTCGCGCCGATCGAGAGCGACGCGAAGAGCGCCAGCAGGGCGACGGCGATCGCGCGCGTCATCATCGGCGCAACCATGAGAGATGCGAGATACGCGGCGACTGCGGCGGCGAGCATCGTGCTCGCCAGCTCCGTGACGAGCTGCGCGGGCGACAGCGGGCTTCCGCCGCGCGCGTTGAACACGAGAAGACCGAAGGGACCGGCCTGGATCTTCTCCTCCCAGGCCTTCTGCTGTTCGGGCGTCGGCGTCGACCGCATGTCGATCCCCGGGAAAAAGTACAGGCCGGACGCGGGCACGCCGGCTTTCATGGCGTCGATGAGCTTCGACTCCTGGTCCGGAGGAAACACGCTCATCCCGGCCGTTCCGAGCGGCGTCGCCATGTGCGCGATGGCCGTCCAGACGAACACGACCAGCCCGCCGGCGATCGCCGCGATCAGGATATTCTTCAAGGTTTCACCACTCATCGAAGCCTCGCGACCTCGTCGTCGAGGCCCGTCATCTCCCAGCGGATCATCGACACGGGCATCATGCCGGCCGCGTGAAACGCGTCGAAGAACTCTCTGAGATTGAATTTGTCCCCGACCTGGCGCGCGCGGTCGGCGAAGAGCTGCTCGATGTGCGCCTTCCCTATCAGGTAGCTCGTGCCGTAGCCAGGCTGTTCGAGATAGAGCTGCTGCTCGAACCAGACGGTGTTCCCGTCCTTCGGCAGCCAGCCGTAAGGCGTGTGGTCCACGGCGTATTGCACGGACTGCTCCAGCGTCCATTCGTTGCTGTGCATCCTGAGCGCTCCAACAGCACGGGCGCCGCGCTGGGCGAGCATGACGTAGATCAGCTCACGCACGCGAGGCCCCGCCCGATCGAGAAAGCCGGCCGTCATCGCGATCTCCTCGAAGCCGGTGGCGAAGCCTTCGGCGCGCGTGTCCCAGATGTTGTAGAGGAGCGGGACGCTCCGGATGGCGCTGGCGTGCGGCTCGCGTTCCATGCGCGCGAGATCGAACCAGTGCGTCCCGTGGCCGCGCATCGGCCGCAGGTCGCGATACTCGATCTGCGTGAAGAAATCTCGGAGCGCCGTGGGCGGTGTAAACCCGCCTTCACGAGCCAACAGCGCGGGCTCGTAGTAGTCGCGAACGGTGAACACCCGTTGATCGCGCAGAAACGCGACAAACTCATTCACCGCCTCACGATAACGCCGCCGATACTCCTCGTCGGTAGCGACCATCTCGAGCTTCGGCAGGTCGCGATCGCGGTGCTCGGCCAGCTTCAGGTGCGTCCACGCCCGCGCGAGCTCGCGCTGAACGATGACGAGCTGATCCTGCCAGGTGTAAGGCTCGAGATGGACGTTCTTCATGTACCAGTCGTAGTTCTCGATGCCTACCCCCGACGCCCTGGTCTGTGTTTTGTACCGCTCCTCGAGCCAGCCGCGAAAACTCTCGACTGCGCTCTTCGCCTTCTCGATGTCAGGCACGAGATCCGGATGGTGCTCGGCGGCGCCCTTCGCGAGCGTGGACAGCAGGCCGGCCTCGTCGTGCTTGATGCGCGCGCCGAGGAAGTACAGGTCGCGCGCCTCCTCGACGAGGTTGCGCCTGCCCTGCTCGAGCCAGCCGGGGATCGCGCGAAGCTGCTCGCGCAGAGCCGCGAGCCGGTCCGGTTGCAGTGGAAAGTGATACTTCCACAGCTCGATCGCGAGAGGCCGCGCGGGCCCTTCGCGCGCAGGCACGTCGCTGTCGCTCTCCTGGACCACTTCGTAGAAGCACGGATTGCGTGACCAGGGACGCAGCACCCGGTGGTCGAAGTCCATCCCGTTCAGCTCCGCGCGCACGAGGTGGTAGTCGACCTGCTGCGGGACGGGCCAGCCAGAGCTGTCAATGCTCGCCAGTCTCTTTTGAAAGGCCGACAGCCCTTTTCGCTGTTCCGCGACTGCTTTCGGAGTGAAATCCGGTACGCCGCCAATCCTCTTTGGAGTCTGGAACTCGCGCCATTCCTTGAACAGGGCGACGAGGTCGTCGTAGGAGGATGCGGTCCGCGCCGCAGATGATCCCGCTTCGCAGCACACGACGACGATCGAGACGCCAACAAGACTCTTTTGCAGCAGCTGCAGCTTCACACTTCACACTTCCTCGTTACTTCGTACTTCGCGCTTCGTACTTCGTACTTGGGTACCGATGTCCGTGCTCGGGGTCATGGCGATGCTGTTCGTAGTGCTGGCGCAGCAGATCCTTGCCGTAGTCGTTGCCGTTCGGTGTGCGCACTATGGTGTGAACGTGACGCCGTGTCGGTACGCGCGGGCCTTCCAGCGCCACCGGGGTCTGATGATCGAACTCGATCAGAATGACGGGGCTCTGAATGCGATAGTAAAACACATCCGCTCCACCAGCCCAGGCGAAGTAGGTGTCCTCCAGCTTCGCGCGCACTTCCTCGAGCCGCACCTTCGCATGCCCCTCGTCCATGTGGCCGACGTAGGCGGCGACAATCTCCATCAGCAGCTTTTTCTGCTCGGCCGTCAGATCGGACGCGCGCATGCCCGCATAATCGAGCACGAGGTTGTCGCGAAAGGCCTGCGCCACCGCGTGGTTGCCTGACTTGTCCGGATCGATGATCGCCTTCGCGCGCTGGTCGTCACGGAGCGCGCGGAAAAGCGTCAGCCCGGCGTTCTGCTCGTCCTGGAGGACGACAGTTCCTGCGTACTTCCCGCTTTCGGCAGACACCGGCTCGGATCCCATGAACGTCGGCGTCATCACGACCTGATCGCGCAGGATGAAGTAATTGATGATCAGGTGATGGCCGTCGAGCTGCCACCCCCACGGCTCGGTATCGGAAGGCTGGCCCATGACCGTGAGGTGATACAGGCCTTCGCCGTACTCGTCGAAGTTTCTGACCAGCTCGGCCAGGTGGCCGTTGAGCCGCATGATGTTGCGCGAGGTTTCGAGTCCGCGCGCGCTCAGCGACGCGCGCAGCAGCGCGTAGGCGCGCCCTTGCTGCGCCTCCGTCATCTCCTTGAATGAGACCCCCTGCCGTTTGTATCGGTGAATGTTGTTCCACAGCCTCCACTCGCCGTCGTCCACGCCGAAGCTCGTGTTCTTGCGCTGCCCGGGTGTGAGCGCGGCCAGGAATGCATCGGCGGCCGCGCGAACCGGCGCCGTGGTCACGCCGGTTGCCCGGATCGGGAAGAGGCCCGGGGTGACGGCGCCATGCGTCGTGACGCCCTTGAACGGCTCGGCGAGTGGATCCTGAGGCTGTCCAGGCTGACCCGCGAGAGGCCCGGCGCGCAGCACGAGCACGACGAGCACCAGCCCGGCACCGATGGTGAGGGTCAGGCGCGGATTCGTCATGGCCGGCTATTCTGATACGCTCATCCCCCGCTCGCAACAGGAGGACGCATGGGTCTCTTCGGCAAGGCCGAGGCGGAAAGCGTCGACGTGCTTGGCAGGGCGCTGCGGTGCGAGGTCTGTCACCACACGAAGTTCTGGCGGCAGACGGCCAACCTGCACGGGGCCGTGTCCGCCTTTTTCGACGTTGAATGGCTCACCGGCCGGAAGGCGACGTGCATCATCTGTGAGCGGTGCGGATACATCCACTGGTTCATGCCCGTCCAGGAGGCCTGAGACGAGGCTAAGGCCTCGTACTACCCCTCGAACCTTTTCGAACCTTCTCGAACCCTTTGTCCGTCTAATCGTCCATGACCAAAGCCCTTTGCGTGCTCGCCATCCTTTTCGTGGCGTCGCCGGCCGCTTCGAGCCAGACCGATGGGGAGCGGTCGAAGCAGTTCGACAAGACCGTCGCCCTGCCGTCAGGCGGCTACCTCAGTCTGAATGCAACCAAAGGGAGCGTGAAGCTCACCTCCTGGGACCGCGACGAGGTCGCGATTCACGCGCTCATCCGCGCGTCCCGCGACGTCGACGCCGACTATGCCCGCCGGAGCGTCGAGGCGACGACAGTCGAGGTGACGGCCGGCGCCAGGGACGTCCGCATCCGGTCGAACTACGACAACGTGCCTTCCTATAAAGAATGGTGGCTGGGTGGCCAGTCGCGTGACGTTCCGGAAATCCATTACGAGATTCGCGCGCCACGGAAGCTCCAGCTCCGCCTCGACATCGACCGCTCGAACACGACTGTCACGGCGTTCGAGGGGCGGGTGGACATCGTGAGCGACCGGAGCGAGCTCGGCGTCCGCGGAATCGCAGGGCGGCTCGCCATCGAAGCGGATCGCGGCGGGCACTCGCGGCTCGAAGACATCCGCGGCTCGCTCGACCTCGAGGCGGATCGCACCGACGTGACGATCGCGTTCTCGAAGCTCGACGCGCGTTCGTCGATCGAAGTCGATCGCGGGGACGTCCGGATCGAGGTGCCCTCCGCGCAGGGCCTGACGCTCAACGCCGACCTGACGCGCCGAAGCGGGTTCGACTCGGACGTGGCGCTCGACAAACGCAGCGGCGACGAGCGCCGGTTCACCGCCGACGTGAACGGCGGCGGCCCCACGCTCACCCTCGAATCGGATCGCGGCCGCATCCGGCTCGTCTCTCGACTGGGCTCGGGACGACCCTGAGCGAACCCCACTCGAACCAATTCGAACCCATTCGAACCTCAATACTTGCGAAACGTGAGGTTGAACCGGCCCGGGCCGGTGCCGGGCGGCGCCGTTCCGGGAAGAATTCGCGTGACGCCGTGGAAGCGCAGCCGCGCAGGGCCGCCCATCACGAAGACGTCGCCCGAGCGCAGGAGGATCGGCCGCGTCGGCTCGCGCCGGGTGAGACCACCGAGGACGAACCGCGCCGTGTCGCCGAGCGAGACCGACACGATCGGCACGCCGGCCTCAATCGTGTCGCGCCGCTCGTCCTTGTCCTGGTGCACGCCCATGCGGCTGCCGGCATCGTAGAAATTCATGATGCACAGGTCAGGCTGCATGTCGAAGCCGGCTCGGGCGGCGGCCTCCGACGCCAGCGTCACGAAGTCGCCAGGAAGAGGAGGCGCCGGCAGATTGTCGAAGTCGCTTCGGGTCGGCTCGTATGCGTAGGTAAGCGCGTTCCAGTGCCGGCCCAGGCACAGCATGCCGACGCTCATCTTCCGGCCGCCTCGCACCGTCGGGGTGTACATCGGCACCGGGCCGGACGCCAGCGCGGCGCAGACCTCCCAGAAACGGCGCTGTTCGCCTGCCGGCAGGAACTGCTCGAGCAGCGTGACACCGGGCTCCAGCGCCGCGAGGTGCATGACGATCAGCCTACCATCGCCGCCTCGCGCAACTCCGCGACGCGCGCGCGAAGACGCTCCGTATCGGCCGCGTAGTCGTGCTTGCCGCCCGGCGGCATCAGCGGCCGGCCGAACACGACCCTGATACGCGGACCGGCGCCTGGCAAGAGCGCGCGCCAGTTGAACGGTCGCTTTCGCGGCCAGACATCGAAGGTGCCTTCGATCCCGACAGGCACGATGGGCACGCCCAGCTCGCGCGACAGGATGACCGCGCCCTTTCTGAACCGCCTGACCGACCCGTCGATCGAACGCTCCCCTTCCGGAAAGAGCGTCAAAACGCGGCCGCTGCGAAGTCCGGCGGCGCCTGCCTGCAACGCCCGGACGAGATTCGCATCAGGGTCGACTGGGACGATGTCGAGCGCGTACGCGAGCCGTCTCATGAACGGCGACTCGAAGTATTCGCTCGCGCCGACGAAAAACATCCGGCGGAACACGCGAAAGGGGACGATTGACGGAATCAGCACTCCGTCGATGTAGCTCTGATGATTCGGACAGACGAGATATCCGCCGGTGGATGGCAGGTGTTCGATGCCTCGGACCTCGAGCCGGCACCCGAGGCGCAGCACGAATCGGATCAGCAATCCGACGGAGAAGAAAAACATCGCGCCGAACGGCCTGGGTCTCTCGAGTTGCCGCACCAGCCGCTCGTCAGGCGCGTCGTTCGTCAGCAACCGCCGCCACGTGTCACGGGCTGCCGGCACAGAAGGCCCGGCGCCTGGCGCATTCGTCGCCACGACGTCGACGAGATCCCTCAGCGTGAAGATGTGCTGTTCCGCATCGGCACGAAGCCTGACGCCGGCTGCGTGGCAGACGTGAGCGAACAAGGCGACGCGATCCATCGAGTCCAGCCCGAGATCGAGCTCCAGGTGTGCGTCGGGTCGGAGCGGCAGGCCCGACGGGACGACGTCGCGAACGATCGTCAGGAGGCGCGCGACTCCGGGCACCGCCGCCCATTCGGCGTCTTCGCGCGGGACCGCCGCGCGATCGGATGACGGCTGCAGGCGCGCTTCGATGTCGCGCAGCCGCTTCTCGACCTCGCCGCGCGCCAGCTTTCCCGCTGCGGTTCGTGGCAGGTCCTGGAGCGTGACCTCGAAGCGGGCGATTCGGTGGCCCTCCGGCAGATCCAGGGACAACCCTTCGATCTCGAACCGCAGGAGCTCCCGCATGTTCACGATCCGCCGCCGCTGCAGGATGTCGAGGTCGGGTCTGACGAGCGCGTGCAGTTGCGCCGAGGACCACACGACGGCGATTTCCCGGATGAAGGGAGATCGCTCGTAGTGTGCTTCTACGGCTTCTGGAAAAAGGGTTTCGTCGCCCACCGCTACGGCAGGGCTGTGGTCGTCCTCCGCCCGCGCTCCGCTTTCTGCTTGTCGACCATTTTCGCGACGTCCGCGCGAAGCTGTTCGGCGTTGTACGCGATGCCGTCCTTGATCGTCCACTTGATGCCGACGATCCGCTCGGACTGTCCCGTCTGATCGTTCAACTTCACCGCGCCGGTCGCGTAGAGAATCTTGAAGTTCTGCAGCGGGTTGTGCGAGACGACCACCATGTCGGCGAGCAGCCCCTCGCGGACGACGCCGAACTCGATCGGTTTGGCCTTCGGCTCGTGCAGCGTCATCGCGCCGTTCATGGTCGCGGCCTGTATCACCTCGAGCGGATGGAAGCCTGCTTCCTGGAGCATCTCCAGCTCGTTGACGTAGCCGAAGCCGTACGTCTGATAGATGAAGCCGGAATCTGAGCCCGTCGTGACACGGCCGCCCATGCGCTTGTAGTCGTTCAGCAGCTTGAACCAGACCTGGTAGAAGTTGCGCCACGCAACCTCGTCTTCCGTCGTCCAGTCGTACCAGTAGGCGCCGTGGTTCCGGCGACTCGGCTGATAGAACTCGTACAGCGACGGGAGCGTGTACTTTTCGTGCCACTCCGCGTTGCGGAACTTCTGTACGTCGCGGCCAGCGGAGTAGATCGTCAACGTCGGATCGAACGTAGTGCCCAGCTTGAGATGTTCTTCGAGGTACGCCTTCCACTCGTCGCTTCCGGGTGTATGAATCTTGTCCCACAGCCGCGCGACCTGGCCGAAACGCCACTGCTCGTCGTCATAGTTCATGTCCACGGGCCACGGCTGCACGACGTAGTCTTTGAGCAGCGATTCGAAGTGGCCGTAGAAGTGCGTGACGGTGCCGAGGCCGGCGCGCGCCGCCTTGATCGCGTTCATCTGCGCCACGCCGGTCTGCGCGAGATGGGCCGTCGTCCCGAGCCCCTGCTTCTTCGCCTCGTCGCAGAGCGCTTCCATGATGTCGGACCGGTGGGAGCCGAGCTTGAGGCCGTCGACGTTGTTCTTGGCTGCCCAGATGACGTACTCGCGCGCCTTCTGCGGCGAGTCGATCGGCCCGCCGTCCCATCCTGCTCCAGGCCGCTGATAATTGAAAATGCGCGGCGCGACGATCTCGTTCCGGGCGCTCCGGTTCTTTTCGTTCGACGAGATCTCCTGGCCGGCGAGTGACACGCCGCGGACGCTGGTCACGCCGTGCGCGAGCCAGAGTTTGTAAGCGTACTCCGCCTCGGCGTTCTTCGGCGCCCCGCCTGCGTGCACGTGCAGGTCCACGAAGCCCGGGAGAACGTACATCCCGGTTGCGTCAATCTCGAAGTCGGCTCGTTCCGGCGATCGGCCCGAGCGCATCGGCAGGCCTGGCGTGCCGGCGCTGCGGATCGACGCGATGCGGTTGTTCTCGATGACGATGTCGACCGGGCCTCTCGGCGGCGCGCCGGTGCCGTCGATGAGGATCGCGCCACGAACGACCAGCGTCTTGTACGGTCCCTTGCCTTCGTCTGCGCGTCGTGCCGGAGCCGCTACGAGGCCGTCGCGATCCCGCGCACCCGGCTGCGGCGTTTGGGCGGCCGCGCCCGAGACGAGCGTCGCAAGCGCGACGCCGGCGCCGAGAAAGTGCGGTCGGGTCAGTCTCATGAGGCCTCCAGATTTCCGCGGATTATAGCCGTTCACCACCCTATTGGCGTAGAATGCGACACCCCCGGATCCTCAGTAGGAGGCCGTATGCGTCCCATTCCTGCTCTCGGCCGCGCCCTCGCGGTTCTCGTCGCTTCTCTCGTCAGCTCAACGCCCGCCCTGGTCTACGCGCAGGGGCAGGCCCCGGCCGTCCAGGCAAGCGCCGGCACCGAGCTGAGCTCGAAGATCTGGATCGATCGGGCAAACGAGATCGAGGAGTACATGAAGGCCGCGGAGATCGTGAAGATCGACGATCTCAGCGTCGGCGTCACCAAGCCGAAGCGCGCGGAGCTCGCACCAGGCGGCCCCGTCAACGCGCTCGCGTGGAAACAGATCAAGCCGGGGCGATACCAGGGATATTGGGAAAGCTACAAGTCCGAGATCGCCGCGTACGAGCTGGACAAGCACCTCGGACTGAACATGGTGCCGCCGACAGTCGAGAAGCGCTACAAGGGTGAGCTCGGCGCGGCCGTCATGTGGTGCTCGTCGGTCAAGAGCTTCAAGGAGCTCGGGGGCGTGCCGAACCCGCCGCCGGTCCATCTCGCGAAGTGGAACAAACAGCTGATCAGGGCGAAGATGTTCGACAACCTGATCTACAACATGGACCCCAACCTCGGGAACTGGCTCGTCGATCCCGCCTGGAACCTGATCCTGATCGACCACACGCGGTCCTTCACCAGCGGCACGAAGATGGCCCACGAGATGACACGCGTGGACGCCGAGCTGTGGGAGAAGATGCAGGCGCTGACCGAGGCGTCGCTCAAGCCGGTGTTGGGCGGGTGGCTCCGTGACGGCGAAATCCGCGACGTGCTCAAACGGCGCGACAAGATGGCCGAGATCGTCGACCAGCTCGTCAAGAAGAACGGCGAAGCGGCCGTGATCGTGCGGTAAGGTCCGCCAGCTATTCGAGAAGAAGCGGCTCGGTGCGCTCCTCCACCGACGGCTCCAGGTGCGGATGGCGCATGAGGATCCGTGCGCACGTGTTCCACCTCAGGATCGCATCGTCATTGCCGCTGGGCCGGATGGCTTCGGCCTGCTCGTAGCAATCCATCGCCTCGCTGAGCCACTCGTACACTGAAGCGGCCGTGCCGGGTCCGCCCCGGTCGAGCAACGCCTTGGCGCGACGCTCGGAGATCAGGCCGCGATAGTACGCGCGCTCGTACTCGTCGTGGAGCCGGGGAAGAATCGCTTCCGCCTCCTGCGCCACGCCCGCCACGTGATCGCTGAATTGATCGGTCAGGGCGAGCAGCAACACGACGAGCGCCTGCTGATGCTGGGGCTCGACCTCGAGGATGTCCCGGCAGATGCTCTCGGCCTCCGTTGGCTCGTTCAGAAATCGGTATCGCTCGGCTCGGGCGAGCGCCGGCTGAATGGCATCGCGCGACAGAGGTTTCAGTTGGAACTGCATGATGTTCGCCTTTCGTCCGGCTATCTCGCGACCAGCCGGAACACCCTCCGCAACGGATCGTAATGCTCGTCGACCACCCGCTCCTTGAGCGGAATGATCGCATTCTCGGTGATCGTGATGTGCTCGGGACAAACTTTCGTGCAGCACCGCGTGATATTACAGTAGCCGATGCCGAAGTCGTCTTTCAGCTCAGTCAGCCTGTTGCCCGTGTCGAGCGGGTGCATTTCGAGCGCCGCGGCGTACACCAGGAAGCGCGGGCCGATGAACTGGTCGTGGAGATGATGATCGCGCAGGATGTGGCAGACGTCCTGGCACAAAAGGCACTCGATGCACTTGCGGAACTCCTGCACGCGGTCGACGTCCTGCTGGCCGATGCGCCACGTTCCGTCGGCGGCGTCCGGAGGCCTCGGCTTGAACGGCCGGATGCGCTTCTTAACCTCGTAGTTCCACGACACGTCGGTGACGAGATCGCGGACGAGTGGAAATGCTTTCATCGGTTCGACGGTGACCGGCTCGTCCAGCCGCAGCGTGCTGAGGCGGGTCATGCACATGAGCCGCGGGTGGCCGTTGATCTCCGCCGAGCACGACCCGCACTTCCCCGCCTTGCAGTTCCACCGAACGGCCAGGTCGGGCGCCTGCTCGGCCTGTATCCGGTGGACCGCATCGAGCACGACCATGCCCTCTGACACCTCGGTCGAATAATCGCGAAACGATCCACCGCTGCCGTCGCTCCGCCAGATACGAAAGGTTGCGTTCATGTCGCGTCCCGGAAGCAGGCCTGAAGGCCTGCGCTACTTATTCTCTTCGACGATCCGCTTCAGCTCCTGCGGCATCTCTGGAATCGGCCTCCGCGCGACCTGCATGCCTCCGTCAGCACGCTTGCGCACCACGATGTTGACGGAACCGAACTCCGGCACCTTCTCGGGATAGTCGTCGCGGAAGTGCGCGCCGCGGCTTTCGCGGCGCTCCAGAGCCGAATGCGTGATCGCCTCGGACACGACGAGCAGGTTTGGGAGATCGAGCGCGGTGTGCCACCCGGTGTTGTACGCGCGGTGACCGTTCACCGCCGCGCGGCCGGCCCGGTCGGCGAGCGCGCGGAGGCACTCGAGCGCGCGTTGCATCTCGCCCTCGGACCGGACGATCCCGACGAGGTCCTGCATCATCGCCTGAAGATCGTGCTGGACTTTGAACGGATTCTCGCCGTCACCCCGCTCGAACGGCACGAGCGCTCGCTCGGCCGCACGCTCGATCTGGCGTTCGTCGAACGTTCGAGTTCGAGCTGCGTGTGCCTTCGCGAATTCCGCGGCATACTCCCCGGCCCGCTTCCCGAACACGAGCAGGTCCGACAGCGAATTGCCGCCGAGCCGGTTCGCGCCGTTTATCCCGGCCGCGCACTCGCCCGCCGCAAAGAGCCCCTCAACCGTCGACATCTGCGTGTCGGAATCGACCGCGATCCCGCCCATGATGTAGTGCGTCGTCGGACCGACCTCCATCGCCTCTTTCGTGATGTCGATATCGGCGAGCTCCTTGAACTGGTGGTACATGCTCGGGAGCTTCTTCCGGATGTACTCGGGCGCGTTCGCGATCTTCGCTTTAATCCAGGAGATGTCGAGGTACACGCCGCCGTGCGGAGTCCCCCGGCCTTCCTTGATCTCCCGGACGATGCAGCGTGCGACATGGTCGCGGGTGAGGAGCTCGGGTGGCCGGCGCGCCGCCTTGTCCCCTTGCGTGTAGCGCCAGCCCTCCTCCGGGTTGTCCGCCGTCTGCGTGCGATAGAGCTCCGGAATGTCGTCGAACATGAAGCGGCGGCCATCCTTGTTGAGCAGGACTCCGCCCTCCCCGCGAACACCCTCGGTGACGAGAATGCCCTGTACACCGGGCGGCCACACCATGCCTGTCGGATGGAACTGGACGAACTCCATGTCCATCAGATCGGCGCCCGCCTCATAGGCGAGCGCGTGGCCGTCGCCGGTGTATTCCCAGCTGTTGCTGGTGATGCGATACGCGCGCCCCACGCCGCCGGTCGCGAGGACGATCGCCTTTGCACGGAACAGCCGGAAACGTCCCCGCTCACGGTCGTAGCCGAACGCGCCGACGACACGGCCATCGTCTGTGAGGAGCGTCAGGACGGTGACCTCCATGTGGACGTCCATGCCCCGGTGAACGCCGTGGTCCTGCAGCGTGCGGATCATCTCAAGGCCGGTCCGATCGCCGACGTGCGCGAGCCGCGGATACTTGTGCCCGCCGAAGTTGCGCTGGAGGATGCGGCCGTCGGCCGTGCGATCGAACAGCGCGCCCCAGGCTTCGAGCTCGCGGACGCGGTCGGGGGCCTCCTTCGCGTGCAGCTCCGCCATGCGCCAGTTGTTGACGTACTGTCCGCCGCGCATCGTGTCGGCGAAGTGCACGCGCCAGTTGTCGCGCTCGTCCACGTTCGCCAGCGCGGCGGCAATGCCCCCTTCGGCCATGACGGTATGCGCCTTGCCGAGCAACGACTTGCAGACCAACCCCACCTTGACGCCGGCGGCCGAGGCTTCTATCGCCGCGCGCAGTCCGGCGCCTCCCGCGCCGATCACCAGCAGGTCATGGTCGTAACTCTCGTAATTCAGATCAGCCTCCAATCCGACCACACGCCCATCGAGCAAAGGCGGACGTAGAGATCGGCGAAGGCTACAGAGAAGAGGCTCGCCCACGCCCAGCGCATGTGCACGCGATTGAGCCGGCACACGCCGGTGTAGGCTGCGCTCCTGACCGGACGACCCGAAAGCTGGTCGCAGCGTCCTCCCACGAGGTGGCGCAGCGAATGGCAGCCGAAGGTATAGCCCGCGAGCAGAACCACGTTGGCCGCAAGCACGAGCGTGCCGAGGCCAATGCCGAACCTCGCCGCTCCGGTTGCTGGATCGGCGAACCACATCGCATTCCACACGTCCCACAGGAGGATGACGATAAACCCCAGCGAGAGATACAGGAAATATCGATGAACGTTCTGGAGGATGAGCGGAAACGAGTTTTCGCCGCGGTACCGATTGCGCGGCTCACCAACCGTGCACGACGGCGGATCGGCCCAGAACGCCTTGTAGTAGGCGCCGCGGTAGTAGTAGCAGGTTACGCGGAAGCCGCCCGGCGCCCAGAGGATGAGCAGCGCCGCGGAAAATGGAATCGCGCCGGGCCACCAGGACGGCTGCGGCCCGAACCAGCTGTGTGGACCGTCGCCGAACAGCAGGGGCGAGTAGAACGGCGACAAGTACGGGCCGTACTCGTAGTGGTTCCCCTGGAACGCCGCCCACGTCGCGTAGACGATGAATGCGGCGAAGCCGAGAAACGTCGCGAGCGGCTGGACCCACCACGCATCACGGCGCGCAGTGCGGCCGAACCCGCCCACCTTTGTGGCGTCCGGCATGAGCCGGACTGTAGTCTGCGCCATCGCTACTCCTGTCCGGCGCCGTCGGGCACCCATTCTGACACGACTTCGCCTGCTTTCCGCGGAGTCCGCGGCGGTGGTAGGCTGAGTCAGGCGGTCCCATGTCGACAGCTCGGATCCTGGAGTTCTCCGCGGCGCGCGTGCTCGCGCTGGGCAGTCAGGAGGCGCTTCTGTCGAGGCTCCGCGACTTCCGCACGCCCGCCGAAGCCGGCATCGAGACATGCGACGGCGAAACCGATGCGCTGCAGCGGCTGCGAACGAGTCCAGTCGACGTCGTGATTACCGACCCGACGACGTCAGTGAGGGCGGACATCGCGTTCGCGCAGGAGGCGCGCCGCACCCGGCCCGGCGTGCGCATCATCGTCCTCGCGCCGGCCGCCTCGCCTGACGAGGTGATCGAAGCGCTCCGGTCGCACGTCTTCGCCTGCTATACGGCGCCGTACGACCACGACGAGATCGCCGGAATGGTGGCGCACGCACTCGAGGAGCCGGAATGGCGCGACGGCATCCAGATCGTCTCGGGACTGCGCAACTGGTTCACGCTCCGGGTGAGCTGTCATTTGATCACCGCCGAGCGGCTCATCAACTTCATGACGCAGCTCCGCTCGGATCTACCCGATCGCGAGCGCGATCTGCTGATCGCCGCGTTCCGCGAGATGCTCGTCAACGCGATGGAGCACGGCGCGGGGTTCGATGCGCGGAAAGTCGTGGAAGTCACCGCGGCCAAGACCGCGCGCGCGATTGTCTACCACTTCAGGGATCCCGGAAACGGGTTCAGCCGCGAGTCGCTGACGCATGCGGCCGACTCGAGCCAGCCGGCGCACGTCCAGGCGACGATGGACGCGCGCGCCGACAAGAACCTGCGGCCCGGGGGCTTCGGCATGCTGATCGCGCGCCACGTTGCCGACGAGCTGGTCTACAACGAGCACGGGAACGAAGTGATCCTGATCAAGCACATCGACCAGATCCCGGGCGTCCGGCGCGACTGACGGCCTACTGCACGTCCTTCAGCTTGAGCGACCTCCCGATGCGTTCAAACACCGCGTCGTAGCTCGACGCCTCCTCTTCCGGGCTGATGGTGACGTAGTAGAAGAGATTCCCGTCGGCGAGAAATGTCGTGTAGACGCCGATGAGCTCCGTCTTTCCGAGCACGGACCGGTTCGCGAGCGGAACACCGAGCCCCGAGCGCTGGGCGATTCGCAGATCCTGGGGCTGGCCCGCCTGCTTCAGCTCCGGATTCCCCTTCGCAAAAGCGCTCAGCAGCGTTCGCGTCGCCTCACGCAGATCGCGAGACGACGCGCGCGCGACGCCGAACTGGACGCCGTGCGTGAACGCAGTCTGACCGTTCACGCTTCCGTAACCGTTCTGAGGCACGAACTTGATGGCGTTGTTCGACGAGAGGCCCGTCCAGTTCGATGGCACCTCCGCTTCGAACAGCTTCCCGCCGCGGATTCGCTGGAACTGAGCCGAGGGGGCGGGCACGGGCTCGCCGATCGTGCCGACTGATTCCGCCGTTCCCCCACCGCCCGACGCGCCGGCGTCGGCGACTTCCGCCATCGATTTCGGCGTGGGCAGCGCGGCGAACGTTCCCTTCATGCGCCCGAAGTCGGCCGCCTCGGGAGGACGCGAGGCGACCTGAAGCATGGCCGCCTCCTTCGCGATGTACTGCGATCGATTGCCGGGGTCGGGATGGCTGCTCATCCACTGCGGGCTACCGGCGCCGCCCTGTTTCTGGATCGTTTGAAACATGCGTCCGAGATCGCGCGGATCGTAGCCGGCGCGCGCCATGATCTGCGAGCCGAGAAGGTCCGCCTGCTTCTCGTAGTCGCGGCTGTACTTCAGGAGCCACGTGCCCAGACCGAACTGACTTCCCTGCTGAATGACCTGTCCCCACCCGCCACCGACGACGGCTCCTGCGACCGCGCCGGCAAGCTGCCCCCACTGAAACCCCTGCGCCTTCGTCGCGTTGGCCGTTCCATGCCGCAGAAGCACGTGGCTGAGCTCGTGAGCCATCACGCCGACCACTTCGCCTTCGGTGGCCGCGGCCTCGAACATTCCGCGGTTGACGAACATCGGTCCGCCGGGAAGGGCGAACGCGTTGATGTCCTTCACGTTGATCGGAGTGAACGAGTACTCGAAGACCGGATTATTCAGTTCCTTGGGTGCCGATTCGACGAGACGCTTGCCGAGTCGATCGAGATAGGCGGCAATGGCCGGGTCCTTGATGACGGGGTACTGCTTCAACGCCTCGGCCGCGGCCTGACGGCCGAGCTCCACGTCCTGCTCGGGCGTGTAGTTGTTCTTGGGCACCTTGATAGGCGTTTGCGCCGCTAGCTGCGCCGCGAGGAGGGAGGCGATCAACCAGACCACGCGAGCGGTTCGACCAATACCCATTGGAGGACGCTCCGACAGCTCAGCTTACCACCAGCTTCCCGTCGTGAAGCCGCAGCACGCGGTCGCAGGACCCGGCGAGCTTGAGGTTGTGCGTCGCGATGATCGAAGTCAGTCCGCGCTCGCGATGCATCTCGCGGAGGAGGCCGTGAAGCGTGTCGGCCGTCTGTTCGTCCAGATCTCCAGTCGGCTCGTCCGCGAGCAGGAGCCTCGGGTTCATGACGAGCGCGCGCGCGACGGCCACCCGCTGCTGCTCGCCGCCCGACAACAGCGCGGGCCGGTGCGTCAGCCGGTCCGACAGACCGACGCGGCCGAGGAGATCCTCGGCCCTGCGGCGGCGCTCGGCTGCGTCCAGCCGGGCGATCCGAAGCGGCATCTCCGCGTTTTCGACGGCGCTGAACTCGGGCAGCAGGTGGTGGAACTGGAACACGAACCCGACGTGCTGATTTCGGAAGGCCACGAGGCCTGCGTCGCCGGTAGAGGTGAGATCGATGTCCCCGATCCGAATCGTCCCGCCGTCGGTCGAGTCGAGGCCGCCCAGAACGTGCAGGAGCGTGCTCTTCCCGACGCCCGACGCGCCGACAACGGCCACCATCTCCCCCCGCTCGACGGTGAGATCGAGGTCACGAAGAACGCTCAGCGTACCGCCGCCCGGAAGCGGATACGACTTGGAGAGGCCCCTGACTTCGATGAAGAGCATTACGAGTATCTGAGCGCCTGCGCCGGATCGAGGCGTGCGGCGTGGCCCGACGGATAGATCGTCGCCGCGAAGCAGATCACGATTGCCGACACGACGACCACCGTGAAATCGAACGGCTCGATCCTGAATGGGACATGGGAGATCTGATAAACGTCCATCGGAAGCCGAACCAGCCGGTAGCGATCCGCGAGGTAGGACAGGCCGAGGCCGCCCGCGGCGCCCACGGCCGTGCCGATGAGGCCGATGACCAGCCCCTGGAGCATGAAAATCTTCCGCACGCTCGCCGCCGAGCTCCCCATCGTCTTCAGGATCGCGATGTCGCGGTTCTTCTCCATGACGAGGAGGACGAGCGACGCCACGATGTTGAGCGCGGCCACCATGACGATGAGCCCGATCGTGATCGAGATGGCCATCTTCTCGAGCCACAGCGCCGAGAAGAGCGACTGGTTCATGTCGCTCCAGTCCTGGGCCGTGTAGATGCCGCCGAGCCGCTCCGGGATCGACTCGGCGATGGCCGGCGCGCGATAAATGTCACGGACACGCAGCTGGATGTAGTCCGGCCGCTCCCGGCCGAGCAGGCGTTCCGCCACTGGAAGGCTGATGAAGCCGTACGACGAGTCGAACTCGTACAGCCCGAGCTTGAAGATCCCGACGACGCGCAGCACCCTCGCGCGGGGGAGCATGCCCATCGGCGTCAGCGTCTCGGCCGACGTCAGAACCTGAACCTGATCGCCGACGAACGCTCCGATCCGATCGGAGAGATCCTTCCCGATGATGATCCCGTCGCTCTTGCCTTCGACGGGCGCCAGGTCTGAAATGCGGCCCGAAACCATCGCACGTGGAAGGTCCGTCACCTTCGCCTCGACGTCGGGGTCGATGCCCTTGAGCGTCACGAACGCGCGCTCGACGCTCGAGTCGATCAGGCCTCCACCGAGAATCATCGGCGCCGCGCCCACCACGCCGTCGATCGACTCGAGCTTGCGGATCTCTTCGTGGTAGTCGGATAGACCGCCCGCTTTCGCGACGTACACGTGCGGTGTCGATCCGAGAATTCGATCGCGCATCTCGGACTGGAGGCCGTTCATGAGCGCCAGTGCAACGATGAGCGCCATCACGCCGACGGCCACGCCGAGCGTCGACACGAACGAGATCAGCGAAATGAACGCCTGCTTCCGCCGCGCGAGCAGATACCGCAGCGCGACGAAGAGCTCGAAGGGTAGATCCATGAAGAATACAGAATTTAGAATACAGAATTCAGAATGTTATCGATTGCCGTCAGTCTCTATTTCCGTTTCATATGCGGGAACAGAATGACGTCCCGGATCGAAGGACTGTCGGTGAGGATCATCACCAGCCGGTCGATGCCGACGCCCTCACCGGCGGCCGGCGGCATGCCGTACTCCAGGGCGCGGACGTAGTCTTCGTCCATGACGTGCGCCTCGGCGTCTCCGCCAGCACGCTGCCGCAGCTGGTCCTCGAAGCGACGGCGCTGCTCCGCCGGATCGTTCAGCTCACTGAACGCGTTCGCGATCTCGAACCCCGCGATGTACAGCTCGAAGCGCTCGACAGTCTCCGGGTCGTCGGGCCGTTGTTTCGACAGCGGAGACACTTCGGTCGGATAGTCGTACACGAAGGTCGGCTCGACGAGCGTGTCTTCGACCAGCGATTCGAAGATCTCCATCGCGATCTTCCCGGCGCCCCACCCGGCCTGGAGCGCGATCGCCAGGCGGGACGCCACTGCCGCCGCGGTGTCGCGATGGCGAAGGTCCTGCTCGCTCACGGCCGTGCCCCCCTTCGCCGTCGCCGCCTCGGCCGCCGCCTGCCTGAGCGAGACCCGGCGATACGGCGGCGCCAATGAGATCTGGCGGCCATCGAAGGTCACCTGTTCCGTGCCGGTGACGTCGCGTGCGACCGTTGAGATGAGCGCCTCGGTCATCGCCATCAGCTCCTGGTAGTCGCTGTAGGCCTGGTAGAACTCGAGCATCGTGAACTCGGGGTTGTGCTGCGTCGAGATCCCCTCGTTCCGGAAGTTGCGGTTGATCTCGTACACGCGCTCGAAGCCGCCGACGGTGAGCCGCTTCAGGTAGAGCTCCGGGGCGATGCGAAGAAAGAGATCCATCCCGAGCGCGTTGTGGTGCGTCCGGAACGGTTTCGCGAGCGCGCCGCCCGCGATCACCTGCAGCATCGGCGTCTCGACCTCGAGATAGCCACGCTCGTTGAGGAAGCGCCGGATCGCCGCAAGCGTACGGCTGCGCGCCTCGAAGACCCGCCGTACGTCCGGGTTCACGATGAGATCCAGATACCGCTGCCGGTACCGGGTCTCGACGTCGGTGAGGCCGTGCCACTTCTCGGGAAGCGGAATGAAGCACTTGGCCAGGAACTCGAGCCGCGAAGCCCAGATCGTCAGCTCGTTCGTCTTGGTCCGGAACACGCGGCCCGAGACGCCGACCCAGTCGCCGAAGTCGAGCAGCTTGAAGATCCTGAAATCGCGTTCCGGCAGCGAATCCTGCCGGATGTAGACCTGGATGCTCTCGCGGCCGTCCGTGATGACGAGGAAGTTCGCCTTGCCGAAGCTGCGAATGGCGAGCACGCGGCCGGCGGTTGTCGTCTCGGGCCGTTCGGCCTCGAGCGCCTGGCCATCTTTGTTCCCGTGCGCCTCGACGACCGCCTGTACGGTATCGGCGCGATCGAACCGGTGGGGGTACGGATCGACGCCGAGGCGCACGAGCTCTTCGAAGTTGGCGCGGCGTTGCGCCAGCTGGTCGGACTCTCTCTCGTGTGTCATCACTTTTCGAGCTTCTTGCGAATCCCGTCCAGAACCCCGTTCACAAACCTCGGCGCGTCGTCCGTGCTGAAAGTACGGGCGAGCTCGACCGCCTCGTTGATCACCACCTTGGGCGGCGTCGCCGGGGCGCGTAGGAATTCGTGAACGGCCAGCCGGAGGATCAGCCTGTCGACGACAGCCATTCGATCGAGCCGCCAGTTGTCGGCGGTCGACGCGATGATCGGATCCGCCTCCGATGCGCCTTCGGCGGCGCCGCGCGCCAGGCTCTCGGCAAAGGCGCGCGACTCATCCGACATCGGCCCGCTCTCGCCGACCCGCCAGAACGTCGCGATCGCCTCCTCGATCGGCAGCCGTCCGACCTCCCACTGGTAGAGCATCTGGAGCGCGGCCGCGCGCGCGGCGCGGCGCTCTTCGAGGACGGAGCCCATCGCGCTATCCGACGGCGCGGAAGAGGCGCGCCATCTCGATCGCGGCGCACGCCGCTTCAAATCCTTTGTTCGCGGAACCCTCGCCCGCCCGTTCGAGCGCTTCCTCGACTGTATTCGTCGTGAGCACTCCGAACGTGATCGGAACGCCCGTGTCGCCCGCCGCGTCCGTGAGGCCGTGCGCGACGGCCGACGCGATGTACTCGAAATGCGGCGTGGCCCCACGTATGAGGCACCCGAGGCACACGACCGCGTCGACTTTCCCCACTTCCGCCACGCGCCTCGCGGCCTGCGGAATCTCGAACGAGCCCGGAACCTCGTGCACGACGATGTCGTCGCGCGACGCCCCAGCGGCCACGAGCGCCTCGATCGCCGCGTCCCGGAGCCGCGTCGTGACGAAATCATTGAATCTCGAGACGACGAGGGCGAAACGCAGGCCGTCGGCTTTGAGATCCGAGGCTGGTTGAGGCGAGCCCTGTCGCACTAGCGGCCCTTGAACTGCGCCTTGCGCTTTTCGAGAAAGGCTTTCGTGCCTTCGCGCATGTCGTCGGTCGTAGACACGAGACCGAACAGCGTCGCTTCGTAGAGCTGAGCCTCGGCCATCGGCATCTCGAGGCCGCGGTGGACCGCGTCAATGATGTACCGCGCGGCGACCGGCGCTTTTTCCGCCAGCGTCCGGGCGAGCGATTTCGCCGCCTCGGAAAGCTGCGCCGCCGGAACGACACGGTTCACGAGCCCGATGCGGTATGCCTCGTCCGCCGTAATTGCATCGCCGGTCAGGAGCAGCTCGAGCGCCCGTCCCTTGCCGACCAGGCGCGCGAGACGCTGGGATCCAGCGTATCCGGGCATGAGACCGAGATTGATCTCCGGCTGGCCGATCCTGGCGGTATCGGCCGCGATACGGATCGTACAGGCCATCGCGAGCTCGCACCCGCCGCCAAGCGCGACGCCGTTAATCGCGGCGATCACTGGCTTGCCCATCGTCTCCAGCAGATCCAGAACGTGCTGACCGCGGTGGGCGTGCTCCCGTCCGCCGACGGGCGTCTGCACGGCCAGCTCGTTGATGTCGGCGCCCGCGATGAAGGCCTTGTCGCCCGCGCCGGTCACGATCACCGCCCGCACCGCATCGTCGTGCTTCAGCGCAAGGATCGCACGGCGCAGTTCGTCAACGGTTTCGCTGTTGAGCGCGTTTCGCTTTTCGGGTCGATTGATGGTGACGACCGCGACCGAGGCGTCGCGTTCGAGGATGAGATGCTGATACGTCATAACGGAAGCGGATACATCAACCAGCCGATGAGGAGCGCCGCACCGACGAAGCCGCCAAAGAAGAGGCCGCCCGTACGGAGCTGTTCGCGCGGGTCGTCGCGCATCAGGACGGCGAACACGACCGACACGAGAAACGCGAAGAGCACGAGCAGCAGAACGTGGCTCATGCGCCGCCCTCGCGGCGGAGGCTACTTGCGGCCGAGGGCAATGTCATAGGCATCGAGAATGACCAGAAAGTTCAGGAGGCCGGCCACGATGAGAAATGCGTTGCCGTACTCATACGTGGCGGCGATGATACGGCCGGCGCCCAGCCCGGCGGCCTTCGCGATGACGTACGGGACGCCAAGTCCTGCGTCGGCCACGGCCGCGAGCGCCACGAGCGGTTGAGACGGCTCGAACGGAAACAGCCGTCCCTCGAGCCACAAACCAATCGCAAACATGAGCGTGAGGGCGAAAAAGAAAATCAGGCCCTTCTGACGCCGGCCGAGCCAGAAATGCGCGGCTCCGGGCACGGCCCACGCCGCGATCGCCAGCAGCGCGACACCGGGCCCCTCGCGAGGCCTGGCCTTCTCTACCGTCGTCGCGCGTCCGTTCATCCGAACTAGTCTACCTCAGCATGCTTGACGGCCGTCGTTACGATCCATCCCGCCGCAGCTCCGATCGGCACAGCGGCGGCGGCACGAACGAAGGGCGACGGTGACGCCAGATCGAGCCATTCGACAACGAGCGTGATCGCCGTCGGCACGGCAGCAACCGCGAGTGCCAGGCGGACGCGGCGGCTCGAGCCGAGCTTCGATGTCCGCAGCGAGGCGTGTGCCGCGGCGAGAGCCAGGACAGACCCGAACGCGGCAGATGCGTACAGCCCGGTGCAGCGGGCGCATACGGGCATTGGCGCACCAGCGATCCAGAACGATCGCTCCGGACGCTGATGACAGATCGCGCTGCCGATGACGTAAGGAAGGTTCGCGCCCAAGGGCGCCGTGAGGATTGCCGCGAGCCAGAGGAGGGAAAGAACGGACAGGGCGAGCGCCGCGTGGCGAATCACCCCATCACAGTAACAGCAGTGGCGTCCTTACCGGACGATCGAAGAGGCGGCGCGGAGCACGTCGGCGAAGTAACCGAGCCGGGTACGGGGCCGCGCATCAGGCCGTGAAAGGACCTGAACGACGACGCGTCGGAACCGGCCGTCCGTGCGGCCATTTTTCGGCGCGTACGCCATCGAGTACTGAGCGCCGATGTCGGCCGCGATGCGGCCGTAGACACCCGCGAGATCCTGAATCTTCTCCGGAAAGAACGACAAGCCGCCCGTATCCTGCGCCAGCGTCTTCATGGAGAAGTCCGACTGCGAAAAGTACCGGCGCCCGTTGTGGTTCTGCCGCGCCAGCCGTGACTGCAGCGCAATCGTGTAGATGCTGACGCCGCTGCGGCGAGCCTGGTTCAGCACCTCGTCGAACGTCATGAGGCTGGCCGTGTCCTCGCCATCCGAGAACACCGCGATTGCCTGGCGGCGCACCTCCCCTGCCTGCTTCACCGAGCGGCCGAACTCCCGGAGCGCGACGTAAAGGGCGTTGTTCAGAGCGGTAGCGCCGGACGGGTGGGTCGTGCCAATCGCCGCCTCGAGATGCTGAATCTCGCCCGTCAGCGGTTGAAGCACCTTGGTCGTGTCGTTGAACGCCACGATCGCCGCGCGATCGCCAGAGCGGAGCGTTCGAATGAAACCAAGCGCAGCCTCGCGCGCGACTGACATCTTGTCGGCCATGCTCGAGCTCGAATCGACGAGCAGGATCAGGTCGATTGGAATCTCGCTCGCTGCAAAGAAGGAGACCTCCTGCTTGACCCCATCTTCGTAGACGGCGAAGTCGTTGGCCGCCAGCCCCGCGACGTAGTTCTGCCGGGGGTCCGTAACCGTAACGTTGAGGGCAACCAGCTCGGTGCCGCTCTTGAAGATTGGCTGAGATTCGACTTGCGCGGGCGGCGTTTGCGCGGCGGCTGGCCCGAGAGCGCTCGCGGCGACGACGACAAGACCAACAACGGCGAGGCGTTTCATGCCCCCTCCAGAACGTCGCGGTCGGTCATTCGACCTGCAGGGCGATTGTGCAAGGAACGTTCCCTGCAGCCGCGACAGATTTCACTATTGAGAACAACGCTGGAAGGAGGCCACGCGAACGCGGGCAAGCCGGGGATTACCGGCGCTAAGGATTACAGCCGTCAGGCCAGCTCGAGCGGACCGAAGTGCGTCTCATACCGGGATTTGAATTCGTTCCACGAATAGGCATGGCTCTGTCCACCGAGATGCTCGAGCGCGTAGGCGGCCGCCACGCTGCCGAGCCGCGCGCAGGTCTCGAACCCGGTGCCGGCGGCCAGACCTTTCATGAAGCCGCCGCGATAGGCGTCCCCGACGCCCGTTGGATCGACGATGCGTTGCGGCGGGACGGCCGGCACGTCGATCCGGCCGCCGTGAGTGAGCACACTTGCCCCCTGCGCACCTTTCGTGACGACAACCGCCTCGCGGACGGATTGAATGACGGCGCGTTCGTCGAGTCCCGTTTTCTGTCGAATGATCTCGAATTCGTAATCGTTGCAGATGACGATCGACGCGCCGACGAGACCGTCCTTGAGCGCGTCGCCGTCCATGCGCGCAACCTGCTGACTCGGGTCGTAGATGTAGCGGATGCCCAGGACGCGGCACTCCTCGGCGTACTGCTGCATGGCTTCCGGATCGTTCGGCGCGACGATCGCGAGGTCGCAGTGGCCGGCGGTTCGGAACGACAGCTCAGCGGCGTTGGCCATCGCGCCGGTATAGAACGACGCGATCTGATTGTTGTCGCTGTCGGTGCTGCAGAAGAACGACGCGGTGAACTTGCCATCGACGTCGCGCACAAGGCTGGTGTCGACGCCAGCTGCCTCGAGCCACCGGCGATATTCCACGAAGTCCTGGCCCGCCGTCGCCATCAGGACCGGCCGCTCCCCCAGCAACGCAAGCGTGTACGCGATATTCGGCGCGCATCCGCCCCGCCGCTTGTCCATCGTGTCTACGAGAAAGCTCAGGCTGATCCGCGACAGGTGCTCCTGGAGGAACAGCTCGGTGAACTTCCCCGGGAAGGACATCAGGTAGTCGAACGCAATCGATCCGGTGACGACGATCCTCATCGCACGTACTTCCCGATGATGGGAGCCAGATCCCGCCTGGCGTCCGCCGAGATTGCATCCGGCCGCGTGATGATCGCGGCGGCAAGTGCGTTGCCGCAGCCGCACGTGCGCTCGATGGGCAGGCGCTCCGCAGCGTTCGCGATGACGTGCTGAGCCGTCTTGACGTTCTGGGTCAGCGTCGCAATCACTACGTCGACCGTCACCGAGTCGTGACCCGGATGCCAGCTGTCGTAATCGGTGACGAGCGCGATGGTCACGTAGCAGATCTCGGCCTCGCGGGCCAGCTTCGCCTCCTGCAGGTTGGTCATCCCGATGACGTCCATTCCCCAGGCGCGATACAGCTTCGACTCGGCGAGCGTCGAGAATTGCGGCCCTTCCATGCAGACGTACGTGCCGCCCTTGTGCACGGTAGCGCCCGCTGCGGTCGCCGACTCGTAGGCGACGCTCGAGAGGCTGGGACAGATGGGATGCGCAAACGCCACATGTGCCGCGATCCCGTGGCCGAAAAACGTACTGACGCGCCCGGCGGTGCGATCGAGGAACTGATCCGGGATGACGAGGTGCAGCGGAGCGTAGTCCTCCTTGAGCGAGCCGACGGCGCTCGCCGAGAGGATCCATTCCACGCCGAGCGTCTTGAAGCCGAAGATGTTCGCGCGGAAGTTCAGCTCGGACGGCAGAAGCCGATGGCCAGCGCCGTGCCTCGCCAGAAACGCGATCTGCCGCCCGCGCAGCGTTCCGATCACGTACGGACCCGACGGCTCGCCGAACGGCGTCGAGACGTGCCGCTCCTCGCGGTCCGTCAGATCGGGCATCTCGTACAGCCCGCTGCCGCCAATCACGCCAATCTGTATCTGCATCACTCGTCCTTCGTCCTTCGTGCTTACTTCGTACTTCGAACTTCAGACTTCGTACTTGAGCACGTGTTCTACATGTCGTTTCCCATCCCGTTCGCGTATGTATCCCGCGGCCACCTGCGGATCGTGCTCGAAGAAGATCAGGTACTCGCGCTCGATCGCCTCCGCGATGAACGCCTTCTTGAACGCAAGGGTCTCCATCGGGTAGAGGTCGTATCCCATGAGCCACGCGTTGTCGATATGCGCCGTCGTCGGAATCATGTCGGCGGCGAAGACGGCTGTGCGGCCGCGGGACTCGATCATGACCACCTGGTGGTGCATCGTGTGGCCGCCGCTCCTCCGGACCTTGACGCCAGGCATGATCGTCGCGTCGTCCTCAACGAGCTGCAGCACGCCGGCCTGCATCAGCGGAACGAAGTTCTCGGAAAGATAGCTCGCGCGGTTCCGCTCGTGGGGATGGGTCGCATCCTCCCATTCGCCTCGACGAACAACGTACTGGGCGCGCGGGAACGTGGGCCTGATGTCACCACTGCCGCCGCGAGTGGTGAAGCCTCCCGCGTGGTCGAAATGCAGGTGCGTCGCGAGCACGATATCGATATCGGCTACGCCGATTCCGGCGTCAACGAGCGAGCGCTCGAGGGATGACGACCGAGCGAGCCCATAGATGTCCGCGCTCTTGGCGTCCATCTTGTCGCCGATTCCGGCGTCGATGATCATCGTCCGCGCGCCCCGGACCACGAGGGGATGCAGGCCCAGATTGATGCGGTTGCGCGCGTCCGCCGGCGCCCGCTTCTCCCAGAGCGGCTTCGGCACGATCCCGAACATCGCGCCGCCGTCCAGCCGGAAGTACCCGTCGCTCAGCGGGATCAGCTCGAAGTCGCCGAACTTCATCGCTCTCCTGCCGCAGCCTGCTTCAATTCGATCAGGACGCCATGCGCGCTGGATGGATGGACGAACGCGACGAGCGACCCATGTGCCCCGGGGCGGGGCCGTTCGTCGATCAGGCGCACGCCCTTCTCTTTCAGACGGGCCAGGGCCGCTTCGAGGTCGTCGACGCGGAGCGTCACGTGGTGCAGCCCGGGCCCCCGCTTGTCGAGGTATTTCGCGATCGGCGAGTCAGGGGCGGTCGCTTCGAGCAGCTCGAGCGCCGAGCCGCCCGCCGGGATGAAGTGCGCGCGCACGCGCTGGGACGAGACCTCTTCGGGAGCGTCGATCTCGAGGCCCAGGGCATCGCGATAGAAAGCGGCAGCGGCCGCGAGATCGCTGACGGCGATGCCTATGTGGTCAACGGCGACGCTGCTCTCCGGGCGGCTGCCGGCGTTCAACGCCCGGTCCAGAATGCCCTTTGCCGCTGAGTAGGGATCGAGCGTCCGCTCCGAGATCTGAGTCAAGACCTGGTCGAATTCACCAGGCGCGAGAACAGCGCGCTCCACATGCTGAAGGAACCGCGTGCCGATGAGCTCGCGCAGCCGGAACTCCGCGCGCGCGCGCCTCCGCTCGCCAAGCGTGTCCTTCGTGTGCGCCCGGAATCGCTCGATCGCCTCGAGAAGCCCCGTGATGCCCTTCGACGCCGTCGCCTCGGTCTTGACGACCGGAGGCCGCCAGGCGCCGGCGGGGTACGTCTGGAGCGACAGCATCGCTTCGATCGACGCAACCGTCCGGTCGGCCCCTTCGCGGTCAGCCTTGTTGACGACGAAGATATCGGCGATCTCCATCAGCCCCGCCTTGAGCGCCTGCACCTCGTCTCCGGTGCCCGGCACCATGACGACGATCGAGATGTCGGCGGTGCGGACGATATCGACTTCATCCTGGCCGACGCCGACCGTTTCGATGAGGACGTAATCCTTGCGGGCGGCGTCAAGGACGATGGCGGCATCGCCGGTCGCGCTCGCGAGCCCACCGAGGTGGCCGCGGGTCGCCATGCTGCGGATGAAGACGCCGGCGTCTCCGGCATGCGCCTGCATGCGCACACGGTCGCCCAGGATGGCGCCGCCGCTGAACGGACTCGTCGGGTCTACGGCGAGAATGCCGACCGTCCGATCAGCCGCACGGAGCGATGCCGTCAGACGATCCACGAGCGTGCTCTTTCCGGCACCCGGCGGACCGGTCACGCCGACCAGATACGCACGCCCTGTATGCGAAAAGAGATCGCGGATGAGCGATGCCGCGTCGGGAGCCTCGTTCTCGATGAGCGAGATGGCCCGCGCGACCGCGCGTGCGTCCCCCGCCAGCACCTGTCCGGCCAGCGCCACGCGCTCAGTTCCCCAGGAGCTGCCGCGCGATGACGAGCCGTTGAATCTCGCTCGTCCCCTCGCCGATGGTGGTGAGCTTCACGTCACGGAAGTACTTCTCGGCCGGATAGTCCTTGACGAAGCCGTAGCCGCCGAAGATCTGCACCGCGTCCTCGGCGGCGCGGACCGCGATCTCGCTCGCAAAC
>DATAFJ010000008.1:0-2805 GCA_036257535.1 Vicinamibacterales bacterium
ATCGAGAGCAGCGCGAATCAGGACAGCCCGCTGATGGAAGGCAAGAAGGCGATCCTTGGTCTCGACGTGTGGGAACACGCCTACTACTTGAAGTACCAGAACCGCCGGCCCGACTACATCACCGCGTGGTGGAACGTGGTGAATTGGGACGAGGTGAACAAGCGGTTCAAGTAGAGAACAGGCTCAGGGCTCAGGGTTCAAGGCTCAAGGCTCTAGGCTCAAGGCTCTAGGAAAAGCTCTCAGATCCCAGCCGAGAGGCTGTGAACAGGATGCTCTTCCTAGAGCCTAGAGCCTCCCTGTTTCCTATCTCCTTCCTTCAAATCCAGTTCGAAGAGCTCGCGTTCCCCTTCTGCCATGTCGTAAGTGTGCTGATCGTCCGGGAACTTCCGCTGACGGACGTCTGCCACGTAGGCTGCGAGCGCCCCCTTCGCAGTCGCACCGAGATCGGCGTATCGCTTGACGAACTGCGGCACGTGGCCGGTGGTGAGGCCGAGGAGGTCGTGCCAGACGAGAATCTGTCCGTCGCACGCGGGTCCGGCGCCGATGCCGATCGTCGGAACCTCGAGCGCCTCGGTAATGCGCGCGGCCACGACCGCCGGCATTGCCTCGATCACTACCGCAAAGCACCCGGCGCCCTGCAGCGCGCGCGCCTCGTCGAGCAGCCTCCGGGCATCGCGGGCCCGGCGGCCTTGCACCCGATAGCCGCCAAGGGCGACCGCCGATTGCGGCGTGAGACCGACGTGTCCCATCACCGGGATTCCCACGCCGACGATTGCCTTCACACGCGTCAGCGTCGGGCCGGCGCCTTCCAGCTTGACGGCGCCCGCGCCTCCTTCCTTGACCAGGCGGACGGCGTGTCTGACCGCTTCTTCATCCGAGACCTGGAAAGAGCCGAAGGGCATGTCGGCGACGACGAGCGGCTTATAGACGCTGCGCGAAACGGCGCGGGTCAGCACCAGCATCTCGTCGACGGTAATCTGCACGGTCGAGTCGTGGCCGAGGACGGTCATTGCCGCCGAGTCTCCGACCAATATGCCGTCGACCGCGGCCGCCTCCGCGAGGCGCGCGCTCGGCGCGTCGTAGGCCGTGATCATCGCGATGAGATCGCCGCGTTCCTTGGCCCGTCTGAAGTGGAAGGGCGTGATGCGGGGCTTGGCTGGCTGATCACCGGCCATGGGGCGTCTCTTGGTGGTCTGCCGGCCCTGTCGGGTGCGTCCGCGGATCGTCCAGCAGGATGTTGTCGATGAGGCGCGTGCGCCCGGCGCGCGCGGCAATCGCGAGCGTCGGATGCCCGTTGAGGTCCGCGACGGCCACGTAGTCGACATCGAGGCCGCCGAGCAGGGCTCGCGCCGCTTCCACCGGGTCGCGTCCGTCGCGCGCGGCGGCAATCCCGGCGCCGAGCGCTCGCGGGATCGCCAGGGCCCGTGCCCGCTCCTCGGGCGAGAGTCGCGCGTTTCGCGACGACAACGCCAGGCCATCCGGGTCGCGGACAGTGGGCACGACGCGAATCTGCAGATCCACCTTGAGATCGTGCACGATCTGCGTGACCACTGCCACCTGCTGGGCATCTTTCTGACCGAAGAACGCAAGCCTGGGCGCGACGATTAGAAAGAGCTTGAGGCACACTGTGGCGACGCCCCGGAAATGTCCGGGCCGAGCCTCGCCCTCGAGCCCGAGCGCCGCTCCTTCGACTTCAACCCAGGTGGCGTCCCCCGGCTGGTAGATCTCGTCGAGCGCGGGCACGAACAGATAGTCGACGCCGGCCTCGGCGGCGATCCGGGCGTCGTTGGCCTCATCGCGCGGATAGGCGTCCAGGTCCGCTCTGTCGCCGAATTGCGTCGGGTTGACAAATACGCTCGCCACGACGGTGTCGCACTCGCGGCGGGCCGCTTTGATGAGCGCGACGTGCCCCGCATGCAGCGCGCCCATGGTGGGGACCAAGCCGACGGTTCCAAAGATGCGCGGTCGCTCGAGCGCCTGTCGAATCTCGGTCACCGTTCGATGAACCTTCATTAGCCCTGCCTGCCCCGAGCCTTGTCGAGGGGCCCCGAGCCAGGTCGACGGGCTTGCTCCGAGCTCGGTCGAGGGGCCGTAGCCGATGCGAGCGCGCGGTACATCGGTTCCAGGTCGGGCGCACGTTTCGCAATCTCTCTGAGATGGGCGTCGACCGTTCCCCGATCGCCCCGCGCAATCGGGCCGGTCAGATCGAACCCATTCTCGATCGTTCGCTGCATCAGCGGCACCAGTGCGGCGGGAGGGGCGCCGGCGGCCGACAGCAGCTGTGACGCACAGCGATAGAGTGTAACGAGATAGTTCGACGCGATGACGGCGCCAGCGTGATAGAGCACGCGGTCGGCATCGGCGATCACGAAAGGACGAAGGCCCAGAAGATCCGCGACCCACACCGCGCGTGTTTGGGCGTCGTCGGTCTCGGCGGTGATCGCACCCCAGGCGCCGTCGATTTGCTCGGGTCCGCGCGCGTGCGTGAATGTCTGGAGCGGGTGGACGCCGAACCGCCGAGTGTGAGGATCGAGCGCCGCGAGAGGTGTGGCGCCGCTCACGTGCGCGATCCATGGTCCAGTGGCAATGGTGCGAGCGACGTCTCGAATCGCTGAGTCCGGCACGCACAGCAGCACAAGATGCGGGCTTTCCTCGACGAGCGTTAATCCTCGTTCCTCCAGCCGCGCAGCGACCGCCGATCCGACGCGGCCGCGGCCGACCACTCTCACCTTGGTGAACATGCGCGGCTGGCTCCTCAGGTAAGTACCTTGTCGATTTCTTTCATGATGTCCTCGTGCGCGGGGA
>DATAFJ010000011.1:0-1563 GCA_036257535.1 Vicinamibacterales bacterium
GCCGACCAATCCGACGCTCATCGCACCGGAAGCCGGCTTTATCGAAAGCAACCGCTTCACGTTCGCGAGCTCGATGGCCGAGTCGGACGCCGAACGGGCCAACCCGTGGCTGCTCCTCCGCCGGCAATTTGACGATGGCGCAGTTCCAGTCATCGCCGACGCCACATCAATGCAGTACG
Organism: Vicinamibacterales bacterium; assembly: GCA_036257535.1. Taxonomy (GTDB): domain Bacteria; phylum Acidobacteriota; class Vicinamibacteria; order Vicinamibacterales; family 2-12-FULL-66-21; genus DATAEE01. Next base: position 180 of record DATAFJ010000011.1, read on the forward strand.
TGCTGCACGTCGCCGTCGGCGACACATTCTCGATCGATACCGGCGGCGCGCGGCCGCTCGTCCTGCGTTTCGTTGGCGCCCTGCGCGACAGCGTGCTGCAGGGCGAACTGATCCTGGCTGAAGACGCGTTTGTCCGGCTCTTTCCCGGGCAGCAAGGTTATCGCCTGTTCCTCGTCGACGCGCCAGCGATACGATCGCTCGACGACGCGCGCGCAGTTGCGGGCCTCGTCGAGCGCGAGCTGCAGCCGTTTGGCGTCGATGCGACGGTGACGTCCGAGCGCCTGGCGTCATTCCATGAGGTGGAGAATACCTACTTGTCGACATTTCAGGCGCTCGGAGGCCTCGGGCTGCTGCTCGGGACCATCGGCCTGGCGACGGTCATGTTCCGCAACGTCCTCGAGCGCCGCCGTGAGCTGGGACTGCTTCGCGCCGTCGGCTACGACACGCGCCGAATGACGCTCATGATCGTCGCCGAGGCGGCGTTTGTGCTCGCAGTGGGCATGGCGGCGGGTATCGCATCTGCGGCGATCGCCATCGCGCCGGCCTGGCTCGCTCGGGGGGGCGCTATGCCCGGCGCTGGGCTGATGGTGCTGCTGGCCGCCGTCGCGTGTGCCGGCGTCGTGTCCTCGATGATCGCCACACGCGCGGCGCTCGGCGGGCGGATACTGGAAGCATTGCGGGCGGAGTGATGGGCCGATACGACCGAACTGCGTCTCTGGATCAGGAGATCAGGAGTCGTTGCTGGTTGCCAGGAAAGCCCGTTGATCTCCTGAACTCTTGATCTCCTGTTAAGGAGTACTGAGGTATGGTGACCCGGATTGATCGAAAGCGAATTCACGCTGTGTGGGCTACAGTTCTTCTTTGCACCGCCCTCGCGTCCGCCGAAGACTGGCCGCAGTGGCGCGGTCCCGCGCGGACAGGCGCGGCGGTCGGGTTTACGCCACCCGCGGCGTGGCCCGATCGGCCGAAGCAGATCTGGAAGGTTCAGGTCGGCATCGGCCACGCCTCGCCAATCGCCGTCTCGGGGCGTGTGTTTGTGTTCTCGAGGACCGGCGAGCAGGAGGTCGTGTCTGTGTGCGACCTGGCAACCGGGAAAGAGATCTGGCGCGCCGCCTATGACGCGTCGTACCAGATGAACCCTGCGGCCACGACGCACGGCAAGGGACCGAAGTCGACGCCGGTTCACGATCGCGGCCGCCTCTACTCGTTTGGCATCAACGGCGTTCTTTCCGCGTGGCAGGTGCAGGATGGCCGGTTGCTCTGGCGGAGGGACTTCAAGAAGGAGTTTCCAACCACGGCGCCTGACTTCGGCGTCGCGATGTCGCCAATCGTTGTCGGCGATCTGGTGATCGTTCACGCTGGCGGAACCGGAAACGGCGCAGTG
>DATAFJ010000013.1:0-2847 GCA_036257535.1 Vicinamibacterales bacterium
GGCACACCCGATGCGTCCGACGCCGCGAGCGTGCGTGAGTACGGGGCGAAACTCTCGGATCCTGGGCTGAGGCAGCAGGCCGACGCGCTCGCCGCCGAGATCGATCGCGTTTACGCACCACCGCCGCTCGGTGAGCTCCTCGAGGCCAACGCGAAGGCCTTCTCCACCGCGCCGTGGCTGCAGAGCCTGCTGCGCGACGCCCGCGACGCACTTGCGCGAGACAGCGGCGCCGGGTACCGGTACCTCGTGACGGCGAATCTCCTCGCAAGGCTCCGCGATGCGCTGCCGAAGGTCGGTTCGCCCGCGGCGAGGCTCAGGGTGCTCGACCTTTCGCTTGCGGTGGAGGCGGAGAACTTCCGCATCGCGACGGCGCTGCGCAAGGACGCGGAGCAGGCGCGGAGAGATGCCGAGGTGCTGCTGCTGTCGTCCGGCGCCGAGGCGGCGTATGGCGCCGGGATGATCAACGCCCGCGAGCGCGCCGAGTTCCGCAAGACGTTCGATCGCCTTTCGCCGGATCACGTGCCGCTCCGCGATTATCTTCGCGAGCTCCGCTACCTGGGCCTCGCGCCGGGCTGGGCCACCCAGCAGCTGCGCTTTCAGTTCGACGACGCAATGCAAAAGCTCAGCGAGATCGAGCCGCTGGCCGCGCTGTTCATCCAGGATCAGCTGCGCGGCAGTCCGCTCCTCCTGTACTCGCAGCTCCTGGATGTGGTTTCGCGGGATGCCAATCGCCTCGCCGGCGTCCAGCACAAGCTGCTCGGCATGGACATCGGCGTCGGCTTCAACGCCCTCAACCCGGGGCTGGCGCGCGGCATCCTGCGCGCCGCGCCCGACATGAGGCACGCCGGGGCCTTCCGCCCGGACGGCATCTACGTTCTGCCTGAGACCGTCGCGGATTTACCGCCGCTCGCCGGGATCCTGACCGCCGGCGCCGGAAACCCGCTCTCGCACGTGCAGCTTCTGGCGCGCAACCTGGGCATTCCCAACGTTGCAGTCGACGAGTCGCTGCTGCCCGAGCTACGAAGGAACGACGGCAGGCGCATCGTGTTAGCGGTCAGCCCGGGCGGGCTTGTGGAGATCAACGAGGATGGTCCGCGGTGGGACGCGGTGTTCGGCGCCGAGAACAAGCCGGGCCAGGACTTCGTGTTCGAGCCCGACCTCGGGAAGCTCGACCTCTCGAAGCGCGACTTCGTCAGCCTCGATAGCCTGCGCGCGAAGGACTCGGGCCGGATCGTCGGTCCGAAGGCGGCGAAACTCGGCGAGCTGAGGTCACGCTTCCCCGATCGCGTCGCGCCAGGGGTCGGGATTCCGTTCGGGCTCTATCGCGCGACGGTGCTCGAGCGGCCTTACAAGAACTCCGGCAGGACGGTCTACGAATGGATGGTCGCAAGCTTCCGCGCGCTCGAGGCGATGCCTCCGGGCTCTGCGGAAGCAGCGGCGTTCGCGGACGGACTGCGCGCGGAGATTTACTCGATCATCGTCGGCGCCGATCCGGGTCCGGAATTCCGCGCGGAGCTTCGCGCGGCGATGGACAGGGAATTCGGCCCCGACTTCCGCGGCGGTGTCTTCGTGCGCTCGGATACCAACGTCGAGGATCTTCCCGGCTTCACGGGCGCCGGCCTGAACCTGACGCTCTTCAACGTCGTCGGCTTCGAGAACATCGTGCACGCGATTTCCGAGGTCTGGGCCTCGCCCTATTCGCCGCGTGCCTGGGCGTGGAGACAAAGTCACATGAGAGGGCCCGAGCACGTCTACCCGGCCGTGTTGCTCCTGCGGACGGTGCCGTCGGACTTCTCCGGCGTGATGATCACGCAGGATGTCGACACGGGCGATCTGAACGTGCTTTCCGTTGCGGTCAACGAAGGCGTGGGGGGCGCGGTCGAGGGGCAGGCTGCCGAGTCGGTTCGAATCGACCGAAAGACGGGGGAGACGCGCCTCCTGGCAACGGCCACGGCTGCGCGCCGCATGGTCCCGCAGGAAACGGGCGGCATCGCGAGGCTGCCGGTGTCAGGTCGCGAGACCTTGCTCGGGCCCGGCGAGGTCAGGCAGCTGATCGCCTTCGCCGCTGAAATCCCCAGGCAGTTCCCGCAGTTCGGCGCGGACGGCAAGCCCGTCCCGGCGGACGTGGAGTTCGCTTTCGTGGACGGCAAGCTCTGGCTGCTGCAGATCCGGCCGTTCAACGAAAGCCGCGCGGCGCGCGGCGCGGCTTACCTCGTACAGATGGACAAGGCGCTCGAAGCCAATCTCGGCAGAACCGTGGACATGCGGGAGACCATCAGGTGAGTCGTACGGCATCGCTCGCCGCCGCTGCGATCGCGGCGGCAGCACTCGCCGCCGGCGCCGCGGCCGCGTATCCGCTCGACGGTTACGAGGAGACCGGCATCCGCCGGCTCGAAGGCGCCCGTCTCGCCAACGAAGGTGTCGTGAGAGACGTGAAACAGCCGCCGGGTGCGCTGCTGCCGCTGCATGCCGTCGACCTGCGCCTGCTCGGCAAGACCTTCGACCTGCCGCCCTCCGATCCCGATTTCACGCGCGAGATCACAACCATCCTGACGGGCAGCATGGATTCGTACGGGATCGCCGTGCTGGACCTCTCCGATCCTGCGCACCCGCGATACGCCGAGCATCGCGGAGACCACAAGCAGAACGTCGGCAGCGTCGGCAAACTCGTGGTCGTGCTCTGCGTGTTGCAGGCCCTCGCCGACACCTACCCGAACGACATCGAAGCGCGCAGGCGCATCCTGAAGAACACCGTCGTCACGGCCGACAGCTTCTCGCAATCCGACTCGCACACGGTGCGCATCTTCGATCCGAAGACGAGGACGCTCACCCGACGCCCGATCCGGA
>DATAFJ010000016.1:0-14450 GCA_036257535.1 Vicinamibacterales bacterium
CTGCCGATCGACCCTGCTCCTTGATGCCGGCGGCGGGATCGCCCTTCGTGGCCTGCAAGGCTGGAAGGATGCCGAACGCGAGCGCGGCGGTGAGCGTTACCGCGATGACGAACGACACCATCACCGGATCGAGCGCGAACGCCATGCGGAAGTCCGAGTCGGACTCCGCGATCATTCGCACGAGCGCGTCGTGCAGGGCGTAGGCCACGAGAATGGCGGCCGCGCCGCCCATGGCCGCGAGCACGACGCTCTCGGTGACGAGCTGGCGGACCAGCCGTCCGCGGCTCGCGCCGAGCGACAACCGCAGCGCCATTTCCGATCGCCGCGCCGTGCCGCGTGCGAGCAGCAGGTTGGCGAGGTTTGCGCACGCGATCAGGAGGAGCAGCCCCACGGCAGCCAGCAGCGCCGTCAGGGAGAGCGAGAACTCACGCCGCGTCGCGGAGGCGCCGCGCGCGCCCGACTTCAGGACGAGGCTTTGATTGAGAAGCTCCCGGCGGCGCTCGCCAGTTGCGGCGGCGCCGTAGAACGATTCCAGGCCCGCCTTGAAGATCGCGTTGCCCTGGGCTTCAGCCTGCGCGTGGGTGACGCCCGGCTTCAGCCTGCCGAAGACGTGGAGCCACATCGACTTTTCGGGAGGCGTATCGTGCAGCCGATCGCGGCCCGGCAGCACCAGTGGCTGCTGCCGCAGCGGAACCCAGAGATCCGGGTGCTGCCCGCTGGTTTCACCGATGAACCCGCGTGCCGCCACGCCGACGACCGTCAGCGATGCTTTGCGCACCGCGACAGACTTCCCAAGGATGTCGGCGCGACCGCCAAACCTCCGCTGCCAGTAGCTGTGGCTGATGACCGCGTGCGGCAGTCCGGCGCGATCGTCGGCTGCGGTGAAGAACCTGCCGAGCGCGGGGCGCATGCCGAGGACCTGAAAGTACTCACCCGACACGAGCCGTCCGAGAGCCTGCTCCGATGCGTCGCCCTCGAAACGGACCTCCCACTCGTTCAGGGTGCTCTGTGTCGCCATCATCGCGGAGAAATGTCCGGCGTGGTCGCGCAGTTGCTGGAACTCCTGGAAGGTGAGCCACGAGCGCGGACCCTCCATGTTGCCGGTCCAGCTTCCCGAGTCGTCTGGGTTGGAAAGCATGACCAGCTGCCCCGGTTCGTGAACGGCCGGCAGCGGAGCGTGAAGGATGCCGTTCCACAGCGCGAAGATCGCGGTATTCGCGCCGATGCCCAGGGCGAGCGAGAGAACGGCTACGACGGTGAACGCGGGCGATCTCCGGAAAGTCCGGAGCGCATACGTTACGTCCTGGCGAATTGCGTTCATGAACGCCACGCCCCGCGTGTCGCGGCATTCCTCTTTCCGTTGCTCGATTCCGCCCATCTCGCGCAGGGCGGCGCGCCGGGCCTCGTCGGGCACCATGCCGGCCCCGACGTAGTCCTCTACCAGCCGCTCCAGGTGGTATTCGAGCTCCTCGGCGAGCTCGTCTTCGGCGCGGCCGAACCGGAATACCGAGCGGAGACGCAGGCGAAGTCTCTTCGTCCAGCGCATAGCGTCCTCACGTCGGCTTCACGACCATCGAGATCGCGGCCGAAAGGCGTTCCCACTGCGCCGTTTCATTCTTGAGGGCTTTCCGACCGGCCGCGGTGAGCTTGTAGTACTTGGCCCGGCGGTTGTTCTCGCTGAGCGCCCATTCCGCCTCGATCCATCCCTGATGCTCGAGCTTGTGGAGCGCGGGGTAGAGCGCGCTCTGGCCGACCCGCAGCTGTTCACTCGACATCTGACGGATGCGCTGCGCGATCGCCCAGCCATGCATCGGCTCGAGCGTCAGCACCCGGAGGATGAGGAGGTCGAGTGTTCCCTGAACGAGATCGGTGGGTTTGCTCACCGTGGCTCCTATCAGTTACTGACAGGAGTATACCGAGAACCTCACTGCAGATCAAGGTTCGAGGAGGTTTGAACCTCCTCGAACCGGTTCGAACCGTTCCAACCTAGGTGCCGGTGGTCTTCCGAGCCTTGCTTCTCACGTAGGCGTAGTTGAAGTTGAGCCCGTTGAAGTTCGCCGCCTTCGTGGCGAACTTCGTCGCCTGGCCAGCGTCGCCAGCGCCTTTCCACGCAAGAGAGAGCGCGTACAGCACCCGCGGGTCCTGCTGATTGGCGAGCTGCAGCTCCCGCGTGGCGGTGGAGTAGTCGCGCTCCGCCAGGGAGACCAGGCCGGCCAGCTCGTGCTGCTGACGGACCTCGAACGGCCGTTTCTGCTCGGCGACCTGGCGCGTGTACTCGGCGAGGCTCTTCTTTGCTGTGGCGATATCGTTGCTGGCAACGGCCACCCGTCCTTCTTCGAACACGTGCGTCCGCCGAGTCGCCTGCTTGACCTCGTCCGGCACCTGCGCCTTGTCGATGACGGTGACTGCCTCGCGGTACTTCTCGAGCGCATCAGCCGTGCGGCCAGCCTCGCGAAGGATGTCCCCCATCTGTGTCAGATCGCCCGACATCGAGCCGCCGTCCTGCTCCGTCTGCGCGAGCGCATACGAGGCACGCAGTTCGTCGAGCGCCTTGTCGGTCGCCCCTTCGTGCACGAATGACGCCGCCGCCCAGAAGTGCGCCGTGCGCTTTTCGCCGGTGTTGCGCGCGACCGCCGCGATCTTCGCGAACGCGGTGCGAGCCTTGTCCGGTTTGCCCATCGCGAGATAGTTGTTGCCGATGCCGATATGCGACGCGATGAAGTTCGGGTCGATCGAGAGCGCCTTTTCGTACATCTTGATCGACTCGTCGAAACGGCCGACCTTCATGAGCAGCTCTGCATACGAATCGTACGGGTTCGGATCGCCGGGAATGAGCTCCGTGTACTTCTTGAACGCCTTTTCGGCTTCGTCGTACTTCTCGATGGTGCGATACGCGTATCCGAGCTGGTTATACGGCTGCGAGAACGACGGGTTCACCGTTGTGGCGTTCGTGTAGTGCTTGATCGCGATCTCGTAGTCCTGGCGGCCGAAATACGTATTGCCGAGCAGCGTCAGCGCCCGCTCGTCGTTCGGGAACTGCCGCACGAGCTCCGTGTAGTGCGTCAGCGCGCCGGCCGGGTCGCCTTTCATGTTTGCTTCCAAACCGCGAATGAAGTGAGCTTCACCCGGGCTGACCGAGCCCGCCAGGGCGGCGGCCCGTGTGACCGCATCGATGAACTCCTTCGTCGTGCCGGCGGTGTTCGCGAGACCCACGTACCCGAGTGCGAACCCCTTGTCCTTCTCCACCGCCTGCTCGTAGAACCGCCGCGCATCCGTGGCGCGAAGCTTCTCGGCCAGGTCGCGTCCCTTCAAATACAGCGCGCGCGCCTCTGCGGACGCCGTCGTGATCGGAATCTTCCCAGTCTCCTGTGCCTGTGCGTATGCCGCCCCGAGCGCGGCGCCCACCAGTGCCATCAGGACAACGAACGCAGACGTCCGCGTGATCTTCGCAATGAACATTGGAGACCTCACTTGTGGCTCTTCGACCGATAGAGCGTAGGAGCGCAGTCCGCCGCGTTCAACGCTGATGGTGTGAATCCGCGCTGCGCAGGGCCAAATGACCCGTTCGGCGGTTTAAAGTACTAAATGATGGCGATCGCTTCGAACTCCGGTTGACCTTCGGGCTTGCCGACCGGCTGCGCGCGACAGCTCGAAACGGAGATCGTGCACTTCCGCGCCGGACCGACCCCCTGCCGAGCTCCGGCGTCTATTACTGATAGCGGAAGGGAGCAACACGATGACGGTACGCCAACGCTCGGCGTGTGTGGCGGCGCTCGCTCCGGCGATAGTGGGACTCCAGGCATTTGCCGAATCACCCAGGATTTCGGGCCCGTATTCCCACGACAACCTCGCGGTGTACCTGATTCACGGGCCGTCGGACGACGTTCGCGAGTACCTCACGCTGGACGAAGGATTGACGGCCGGCGTGGTCGTCGTAAGGGAGAAGGGCGCGCGTCAGGGACGCGACCAGGCGGAGGTCAACTCGCTCGAGATCGAGAACAAGTCAGGCAAATGGCTGTTCCTCCAGGCTGGCGACATCGTCAAGGGCGGGAAGCAGGATCGAACGATCATGACGGACCTGACGCTGCCTCCAGGCGCCGCGCCGACGGCAATCGACGCGTTCTGCGTCGAGCGCGGACGCTGGACGGCGACGAGCGGCCTGCAGTTCGGCCGGAACACCGGGCTCGTGAGCGGCGTCGCGCTGAAGCGCGCGATACAGGGAGAAAAGAACCAGGCGCGGGTCTGGGAAGAGGTTGCCAGGGCCGACGCGAAAGCGACGGACGCGGCGCGCGCCGGCGGCCACGTGATGCCGGCGACTGCGACGACGCTGTCGGGCACAGGAACGTACAACGCCATCGTCGAGAACCCGACGCTGCAGGGGAGCAGGAAGCAGATCGTGTCCGCGCTGATCGGTGAAATCGTAGAGTCGAGGACGGCCACCGGCATCGCCGTCGCGATCAACGGCCAGATCGTGTCGGCTGACGTCTACGCATCGGCGTCGCTCTTCCGCAAGGTGTCCAGGAAACTGCTCGATTCGTACGCGACCGAGGCTGTTCTCGCGCGGAAAGGTGAGGACGCCGCGAAGGCGCCCGGCCGGGAGATGGTCGCGGCATTCCTGTCGGGCGCGGCGGACGGCGCAAGCAAGGTCGAGTCGGTCGGCGGTTCGATGCATCAGCGGACGGTCGAGGGGAGCGCGACAGTGCTGTACGAGTATGCCTACCAGGGATCGACGCAGGATGGAAAGGCGCCGTCTGCTACGCTCATACACCGGAGCTATCTGAAGAAGCTGTGAGTGATGAGATCGTCCAGTCGTTCCTGCGACTCGTAGGTACCGGACGCATCGAGGAAGTCCGCCGCATCCTCGCGGGCGAACCTGGGATGGTCAATGCGGTTGGCCCGCACCCGTTCTGGGGCGGCCGCGCGCAGCCTCTTCACGTCGCGATCGAAACGAAGCGGCGAGACCTGTTCGATCTGTTGATCGACGCGGGAGCCGATGTCAACGGCAGCAACGATCGGTACGATCACTGGTCGCCGTTGATGCTCGCTATCAACCGCGACCGCGCCGACATGCGCGACGAGCTGTTGCAGCGCGGAGCGCAGGTCGGGTTGATGGAGGCGCTCCTCCTCGGCGACGACCGGCGCGTCGATGCCTTGCTGAAGCCGGGCGCGTCGGCGCTGCCGCCGCTTTCGCCCAACGCCGGCTCGCTCCTCAATTTCGCGCGCACGACGTTCGCGATCGATCGCCTCCTCGCGCTCGGCGTGCCGACCGACATGAAGGATCGCTGGGGCGCGACGCCGATTGAGTCGATGAGCCGCCTCGGCCCGAGCGGTCAGCCGCTCGTCCGGCACCTGATCGAGCGGGGCGTGCAGGCGGCTCCGGAGGAATTCGCCCGGCTGGGGGATCGGGCAGCGCTGCAGACGCTCGTCTATTGGAACCCCGACGTCGTCACGTCAGACGCGGTGATGATGGGGGCCGTTGATTTCCACCATCATGCACTCGTGGAGTGGCTCATCGCGCGTGGCGCTAACGTCAACGCGCGCTCGTCCGCGCCGTCGCGGCACACGGCGCTCCACTCCGCCGCGTGGAACGGCGATCTGCCGATGGTGAAGCTGCTGCTGGCGGCCGGTGCAGACCCGGCTGCGATCGACGACGAGCACAAGGGGACGCCGCGCGACTGGGCCGAGGTCGCCATCGACATCGAGAACAATCCGGCGTGCCGGGTAGTGGTCGACTACCTGGGAGGCCTCGAGTCAGCCTGACGTCACTTCCGATCGAACACGATCACGTGCTCGACCGTGCCCGAGCTTCTGAGCGTCATTGTCTTTCCGTCGGATGAGACTTCGTACGTTACGAGTGCGATCGTCTCGTTCCCCTTTTTGGCGATGGTGGCGAGAACGTGCGTACCCAGCCACCTCGCCGCGAGGAGAATACCGGGCGTCAGCTTGCCAGGCGTCTCCGTGCCGTCGGTTCGAAACGTCTCGGCCGCCTGCTTCTGCTCGCCCGACGGATCGATCAGCCTGCTGGACATCGTGATCGTTTCACCGTCGACGGAAATCCGAAGGGTGGCCGCTTGAAATCGATAGTCGGGGCTTTGCCGCGATTTGGAAATGTTGGCGACCCATTCGCCCACGAACGGATTGCCGGTCGCCAGTTCTTGACCGCTCGACGTCGCGAGGAGTAACGCCAGGAACGCAGCGGAACGCATCGCGCCTCCCGTTCACGCGGGTTATTTGTTCTGCATAGTAGAACAAATCCGCCTGCCAGTGATTTCTCTTATTGTGTAGAAGAAATGCCGCGCGGCGATCTCCTCGGCTCGCTCGAATACATCGTCCTTCTGGCGCTGGTGCGCCTTGGTCCGGGCGCCTATGGAATGACCGTACGCCGCCAGATCGAGGCGCGCACAGGCCGCAACATCTCGATCGGAGCGGTCTACTCGACGCTCGAGCGGCTCGAAGCCAAGGGCTACGTCACGTCGTCGACGGGTGCACCGACCGCGGCGCGCGGCGGCCGCGCGAAGCGGATCTTTCAGATCGATGCGGCGGGAGAACGCGCGCTGCGCACATCCCAGGAAGCGATCCGGAAGATGACGCACGGGTTGAAGCGGCGGTGGGGAACGGTTTGACTCGCGCGCGTCCACGGTGGGCCGGCCAGCTGCTCGCGTGTGTGCTGCCTCCGCGCGATGTCGAGGCCGCGATTGGAGATCCGAGGAAGAGTACGCGCTTCGGTCGGAGACGACGTCCCAGGCCGGCGCCGCGCAATGGTACTGGGGGCAGGTCGGCCGATCGATTCCGGTACTGGCCTGGGCATCCGTTCGGCAGGGCGGATGGGCGAGCACGCTGGCCGTCGCCGTCGGGGCATGCATCGTCCAGGCGGCCGTCGAGCTCGCCACGAAGTTCGCGATGTCGGCCGTCGTGATGCCCGGCCCGTTTGCCCGCGATCCTCACGCTCTTCGTAAGCGTGCCGACACTGGCCTTCGTGAGCTACCTCGCGGCGCGCATCCGGCCCGGCGGAGCGGCGATGCTGACGGCGTTGATTCTTATCGCCGTCCTCTTCCAGCTTGCGTTGAAGACCAACGCCGGTCTCCCGATCTGGAATCAGATTGCGGCGCTGGCCGTCGCCCCATCGGCGGCCTTCGCGGGCGGCATTCTCTCCCTCAGGGTACGGCCGCGAGAAAACCGCTGACCGAGAACTCGGTATTTGCAGCGAGCGTCAAAGGCTTCTGGCTGTTCCTCGTGACACCGACGATCAGTGAATTGCTCGTGTAACAGCGCAGCGGCGTCGTACCAACCAGGTGTTCGAATCCATCGAAGACACCCTGCAACGTGACGCCGACACGGTGCGCGCTCAATCCTGCCGGCGTTCCCTGGCATGTCATGGAGACGCTGATCTTCTCACCGGGGTTGACCCGAACGCGGACTGATACATGTTCGACGACAAAGACCTTGCCCGCAGGTATGCTCCAGAGGCCTGAAAAATTGATGAACGACGTTGTACCGGTACCTGCATTCGTCCACACATTGCTGTTCACGGATTTTTGATGCGGTCCAGCCGGGACGGTGGTTCGCACTGGAACCGGCAACGGATTCACGATTTCGACGGCAGTCTGAGCCCGGGCGTCAGCCGCTCCGACAAACAGCGCGCAAGCGGACATCAACGGAAGAGCGAATGTAGCCTTCATTATTGACACCTCTTTTTGGGCGGGTCGATGATATACAGTACGACGGCCCGGAGCCTCCATGAAACACTGGCGGGAAACGACGGAAATCGTCCGGCGTGTGCTGCATCTCGCCTCCATGGGCCGCCGGTCCGCGCTCGCGACGGTGATCGACATTTCCGGCTCCGCCTACCGGAGGCCAGGGGCAAAGCTCCTCGTCGAAGAAGACGGCCCGACGCTCGGCGGCGTGAGCGGCGGATGCCTCGAAGCCGACGTTCGCGAAATCGCACGCGCCGTGATCGGCTCCGGCGCGCCGCGTCTCCTTCACTACGACACGGGAACGGACGACCGGACGGTCTGGGGCCTCGGCCTCGGCTGCAACGGATCAGTCGACATCTTCGTTCAGTCCGCCGCGGATTCGTCCGCGCTCGACACGATTCGCACGGTTCGCGCGCTCCTCGATCGATCGGACACCTTCGCCATCTCCACCATCGTGTCGGGGGCGTCTGATGTGGGCCGCACCCTCATCGTTTCCGAGTCTGGCGATCGCGAGGGCTCGACTGGCAATGCCGATCTCGATCGCGACCTCGGTCGGATTGCCTCCAGCGCCATTCCGCAGCTTCGGTCCCGAGTCGACCGGCTCGGACCGCTTGCAGTGTTCTCCGATGTGCTCGTCGCGCCGCCGAAACTGATCGTGTGTGGCGCCGGAGACGATGCGATGCCGCTCGTGGCGTATGCGGCGGACGCAGGGTTTGCCGTCACGGTGGTCGATCATCGGCCCGCATACTTGGCGATGGAGAGGTTTCCAGCGGCGCGGCTACTGATCGAAGCGAGGCCTGACGGCGACGCATCCCGCTTGTCTGTTGATGTCCGTACGCTCGTCGTTGTGAAGATGCATGCCTTCGAGCACGATCGCGACTGGCTGCGGCTGTTCCTGGACACTGAGACTCCGTACATCGGTCTGCTCGGTCCGCGCGCGCGCGCCGAGAAGCTCCTGCAGCTCGCGGGATCGCGAGGCGGCCAGCGCGTGTACGGTCCGGTCGGCCTGGATGTCGGCGCGGAGGGCCCGGAACAGATCGCCATAAGCATCGTTGCCGAGTTGCTGGCCGTGCACGCGCGACAGCAGCCGGGCCACCTGCGCGAACGGGGAGCGGCGATCCATGCCGTCTGACGCGGGCTTGCCCCGCCGAAGCCACGCGAAAGTGGGTTCCGTTGCCGGCGTCGTCCTGGCCGCCGGAACGTCCACGCGCATGGGATGGAACAAGCTGTTGCTCGAGATCGAGGGGGAAACGATCGTGCATCGCGCCGTGCGGCGCGCGATCGAAGCGGGCCTGGATCCGGTCTTCGTCGTCGTCGGCCACGAGGCCGATCGAACGCGTCAGTCGATCGGTGCGCTCAAGTGCCAGCCGGTCATCAATCCGAACTACGCCGCTGGCGTGAACAGCTCCCTTCGTGCCGGAATTGCGGCCGCCGCGGAAACCTCGGCACAAGCCGCGGTCGTCGTCCTCGCCGACATGCCGTTCGTCACGAGCGAGATGATCGCGACGCTCGTCGACGAATACCGCCGCAACACGGCGCCGCTCGTCGTCTCGGACTACGAAGGCGTGAACGCGCCGCCCGTGCTCTACGATCGCTCGCTCTTTCCCGAGCTGGCGCTCTCGGAAGGGCAGGGCTGCGGCAAGCACGTCGTCAAGCGCCATCGCGATGAGGCCCGGATCGTCAACTGGCCGGTCGCGGCGCTCGCGGACCTCGACGTGCCCGAGGACGTCGACCGCGTGAAGGCTGCCAGGTAACACCCGTGCGCCCTGACATCCTGCAGCTGGCCGCCGACCTCGCCCGGAAGGGCGAGCCGTTCGTCATGGCGGTCGTGGTGCGGCGGGAGCCGGCGAGCTCGGCGCAGGTCGGAAACGCGTCGATCATCACCGAAGCGGGGGAATGCCACGGCTGGCTCGGCGGCAGCTGCATTCAGGCCACGGTGGTCCGCGAAGCGCTGCGAGCGCTCGAGAGCTCGGCGCCGCGGCTGATCTCTCTCTCGCCGGACCCGTATGCCGACGGCCGATCCGGCGTGACGGCCTTTCCCATGACGTGTCACAGCGGGGGAAGCGTGGACATCTATCTCGATCCGGTGTTGCCGGCGGCGCGTCTGATGGTCTTTGGTGTTTCGCCTGCCGCGCAGGCGCTCGCGCGGCTCGGCAAGGTCATGGGCTATGCAGTGGACGTCATCGATCCCGACGCGGATCGCGACGCCTTTCCCGATGCAGATCGGATTGTCGACCACATAAACAAGGAAGGCATCGAAGGCGCCAGGCCGTTCCCGCGCTCCCGGCTTTTCGCCGTCGTCGCGACGCTCGGCCAGCACGATGAAGAGGCGACGAAGGAGGCGCTCGCGTTGGAGCCGGTATATCTCGGCGTCATCGCATCGAGGAAGCGCTTTTCGCAGATTCGCGAGACGCTGGTCGCCGGCGGCGTGCCATCGGCGGCGCTCGATCGGATCGCGAACCCTGCCGGGCTCGACATCGGCGCCCGGGCGCCGGAGGAGGTCGCGCTCAGCATCCTCGCCGAGATCGTTCAGGTGCGGAGGCACGCGGCAGAAGGGCAGCCTCAAGCCGTCGCCGAGTCCGCGTCGATCGAGGCGCGGGATCCGGTGTGCGGTATGGACGTGGCCGTCGCGACGGCGAAACATCGCGCGGAGCACGCCGGCCGTACCTACTACTTCTGCTGCGGCGGCTGCCGCGAGCGTTTCGTCGCATCGCCAGACCGGTACGCCGGCGCGGTCGTTTCCTGAGGCGTCGCGTGAGTCCAGAAATTCAGTCCCTGCTGGAAGCGATGGAGCGCCTCGGCTACATCGCCGACGAGGCGATCGGCACGGCGGTATTCCTCGCGCGCGAGATGCGGAAGCCGCTGCTCGTCGAGGGGGAAGCTGGCGGGGGCAAAACCGAGCTCGCAAAGGTTCTCGCCGGGCTCCTGAACACCGAGCTGGTTCGGCTCCAATGCTACGAGGGGCTCGACGTCAACACCGCGCTCTACGAGTGGAATTACCCGCGGCAGCTCCTTCGCGTCCGCATGGCGGAGCAGCGCGGGCAGGGCGCCGCCGAGATCGAAGATATGATCTTCGATCGCGCGTATCTCCTCGAGCGCCCGCTGCTGCGGGCGATCACGCGGCGCGAGGGGCCGGCGGTACTGCTCGTCGACGAGATCGATCGCGCCGACGAAGGGTTCGAGGCGTTCCTCCTCGAAGTGCTTTCGGATTTTCAGGTCACGATTCCGGAGCTGGGAACGATCCGCGCCGAGCACGTTCCATATGTGGTGCTCACGTCGAATCGCAGCCGCGAGATCGGCGACGCGCTGCGCCGCCGGTGCCTGTACCTGTATCTCGAGCAGCCGTCGCTCGAGAAAGAGGTGCGGATCCTGCGCACGAAAGTGCCGGAAGCAGGCGAGCAGCTCGCGCGGCAGATCGGCCGTATCATGCAGGCACTTCGGCGCCGCAGGCTCTCGAAGGCGCCCGGCGTGGCGGAATCGATCGACTGGGCGCAGGCGCTTGTGCGGCTTCATCGCGAGCGCCTCGACGCGGATGCCGTTGCCGAGACGCTTGGCTGCTTCCTGAAGGATCGACACGACATCGAGGAGATCGATCGCGCGGCGATCGACTCGCTCGTGGCGGACGCGGTCGCGGCGGAGGCGAAGCCGTGATCAGGGACGATGTGATCGAAGTTGACGATCTTATCGTGCACCTCGCGCGCTTCGCCGGCGCGCTGCGGGAAGGCGGCATCGCGGTTGGCATCGGCGACGAGGCGGATGCGGCGCGAGCGCTCGTGCTGATCGATCTCGCCGATCGAGCCGAAGTCCGGCGCTCGCTTCTGATCGCGCTGAAGATCCGGCCGCGCGACCGCGAGGCGTTCGACGAGGTGTTCGCGCGGCATTGGACCGTCGAGGAGCCGGCCGCTGCCAGGCACGTACCGCAACTTCCGGCCCTTGGCCGCCGGGCCATCGGTCAGCCCCGGCCCGCAGATCGCCCAGACGGCGTCACCGAACGGGAGTCGAACGAGTCTCGAGGTTCGCTCGCATACAGCCGGGAGGCTGCGCTCAGGCGGAAGCCGTTCGAGGAGTGCTCCGCGAGGGATCTCGCCGACATGGAGCAGTTGCTGGCCCGTTGGGTGCCGCGGTGGGCGGCCCGGCGAAGCCGGCGCCTGGCGCCGGTCAGGGGCCGAGGAGTGCCGCACCTGCGGCGCAGCTTTCGCAAGGCGCTTGCGACGGGAGGCGAGATGCTGTCGCTCGCTTACCGCGCCCGTGCCATCGACAATCCCCGGATCGTCGTGCTCTGCGACACGAGCGGATCGATGGACGTTCACGTCCGGTTTCTTCTCGCTTTCGTGCTCGCTCTCAAACGGGTCGCGAGACACACCGAGGTCTTTGCGTTCAACACGGCGCTGACGCGGCTGACGCCGTGGCTGTCGCCTGGCAACATCGCCTCCACGCTCGATCGGGTATCTGCCGGTGTGCCTGGCTGGTCCGGCGGTACGCGAATCGGCGATAGCCTCTCGGAGTTCGTCGCGAAATACGCTGCTCTCGTGGGTAGACGAACCGTGATCGTCATCGTCAGCGACGGCCTGGACCGCGGAGACACGTCGCTCGTGGCATCGGCGATGCGCGAGCTGAGCGCGAAGGCGCGCCGCATCGTGTGGTTGAACCCGCTGTCGGGCGATCCACGCTACGAGCCGACCGCGAAGGCCATGCAGGCGGCCATGCCGTTCATCGATCGGTTCGGACCGGCGCATACTCTCGAGTCGCTCGAGCGGATCCTCCCGGAGCTCGCGGCCTGACCGATGGCTCTCGAGATTTCGAAGTCGTTCGTGGTGAAGGCCTCGCCCGAGGCGGCCTGGACCTTCCTCACCGACCCGAACCGGGTGGCGCGCTGCCTGCCGGGTGCGCAGATCACGAACAAGATCGACGAAAAGACCTACGGCGGGACGATCACGATGAAAGTCGGCCCGGTCGCCGCGAGCTACAAGGGGACCATGACGTTCGAGCAGCTCGATCCGGCCGCACGGACGGCGTCGATCGTGGCGGCGGGCCAGGACGTGCGCGGCAAGGGGGGAGCCGACATGCGCATGACGAGCCGTCTCGTCGAGCGCGCGCCCGGCGAAACCGAGGTGCAGATCACGTCGCAGGTCAACGTGATGGGCATCCTGGCGCAGTTCGGCCGAGGGATGATCCAGGACGTCAGCGACCAGATGTTCGACAAGTTCGTCGCGGCCGCGCGTGCGGAGCTGGAGGCCCCGAGTCCTGAACCCCAATCCCCAGGCCCCAAGCCCCAAGCCCCAGACCCCAAGCCCCAAGCCCCAGACCCCACGCGCCAGGCCCCCATTGAAGTGTTATCGTTCGGCTCCGCCGTCGCGGGGCGCGCCGCCGGCCGCGCCGCGCGGCGGCCGCTGGTCTGGGTGGGTGTAGTCCTCACGTTACTGCTTTTTTACTGGATGTTGTCACGCTAAAGCGCCAGCGGAGTTGAGGAGGGCACGATCATGATTCCCGCGCCGTTCGATTACCACGCCCCGAAGTCTCTCGCCGAGGCGATCGCGCTGCTTCAGCAGCACGGCGACGAGGCGAAGGTGCTGTCGGGAGGTCAGAGCCTCCTGCCGCTGCTGAAGCTGCGCATGGCCGCCGCTGGACACCTGGTCGACATCGGCCGCATTCCGGGGCTCGAGTACATAAAGGAGGAAGGGGGCTTCCTGAGAATCGGGGGGCGCACGAAGGAATCGGCGCTCGAGCGGTCCGACCTGATCAAGACCAAGTACCCGATCCTGCACGACACGTCGCTCGTGATTGCCGATCCGATCGTCCGGAACCGCGCGACGGTCGGCGGCAACCTCGCGCACGCGGATCCCGCCAACGACCATCCGGCCACGATGATCGCGCTCGGCGCGGAAGTCGTCGCGACCGGCCCGAAGGGGGAGCGCACGATCGCGATCGACACGTTTTTCACGGGGATCTTCTCCACGGCGCTCGCACCGGACGAAATCCTCACGGAAGTCCGGATTCCGATTCCGCCTGCGCGGAGCGGCGGCGCCTACGTGAAGCTGGAACGCAAGGTCGGCGACTTCGCGACGGCAGCCGCGGCGGTGCAGGTCACGCTCGGTGCTGACGGCAGCGTCGAGCGGGCAGGGATCGGGCTCACCGCGGCCGGACCGACGCCCATCAAAGCAACCGAGGCCGAGCGGTTCCTGCTGAAGAAGAAGCCCGATGCCAAGACGATCGCCGAAGCGGCGCGGCTGGCCGGGCAGGCGACGGCGCCGTCGGCGGATCGCCGGGGGTCGGTGGAGTACAAGCGCGAGATGGCGCGTGTGCTGGCCGCGCGCGCCATCAAGCAGGCCGTCGAACGGGCGGGAGGACGCTGACATGGCGACCCACACGATTCGCGTCACGGTGAATGGAACACCTCAGGAGAGGCAGGTCGATTCGCGTCTCCTGCTCGTCCACTTCCTGCGCGACGAGCTCCGGTTGACGGGCACGCACATCGGCTGCGACACGGCGCACTGCGGCGCGTGCACGGTGATGCTGAACCAGGAGCCGGTGAAGTCGTGCACGGTCCTCGCCGTTCAGGCCGACGGAGGAGAGATCACGACGGTCGAAGGGCTCGAGAAGGACGGCAAACTTCATCCAATCCAGGAAGGCTTCTGGCAGGAGCATGGCCTGCAGTGCGGCTTCTGCACGCCGGGAATGATGCTCGTCAGCGCGGCGCTGCTCGAGGAGAACGCCGACCCGTCGGAGGAGGAGATTCGCTGGGCATTGTCCGGGAAT
>DATAFJ010000023.1:0-6670 GCA_036257535.1 Vicinamibacterales bacterium
GTCGTGGTGTTTCTCGCGATCCTGCTCGCCGGCTACATCTATGTGTGGCGGAAGGGCGTCCTCGACTGGGGAGAACAACAAGTACGAAGTGCGGAGTACGAAGTCTGAAGGGATGGGCGAACTGAAGGACGAAGAACTGCCCGTTTTGACCACGACCGTCGAGAAGATGGTGCAGTGGGCCCGCCGGTCGTCCATCTGGCCGGTGACGTTCGGCCTGGCCTGCTGCGCGATTGAGATGATGGCGATGTCCGCGTCGCGCTACGACATCGCCCGGTTCGGCGCCGAGGTCTTCCGCGGATCCCCGCGGCAGTCGGACCTGATGATTGTCGCCGGACGCCTCTCCCGCAAGATGGCGCCGGTGCTGCGGCGCATCTACGACCAGATGCCCGAACCGAAGTGGGTCATCTCGATGGGGGCGTGCGCGTCGATCGGCGGCGTGTTCGACAACTATGCGCTCGTGCAGGGCGTCGACCAGGTCGTTCCGGTCGATGTGTTCGTTCCCGGCTGCCCGCCGCGCCCCGAGTCCCTCATTTACGGAATCGTACAGCTGCAGAAGAAGATCGATCAGCAGCGGATGAGCGCCTAGCAGCCCGTCATGAAACAGTTGTCGGGCTGCAGCAGTCCGTGGCGCTGGGGAGTGAAAACGGGGACAGTCCCCTTTTTCTCTCGAATTCCGGCACACAGAAAAAGGGGACTGTCCCCGTTTTCGCGTGTGCCCGCTCTTGCCACGGACTGCTAGGATCCGTGGGCGCGATGGACACTCAAGCTCTTCTCGACCGCATCCGCGAAGCCGCGCCGGAGGCGCGCGCGGAGGCCGGAGCGGCGACCGATCAGCCGACTCTCTACGTAACCCGCGAAGCGCTCGAGGACGTCTGTCTGAGTCTTCGCGACGCACCCGGTCTGCGCTTCGACTTTCTCGTGGATATCACCGCAGTCGACTGGTTTCCGCGGGATCCACGGTTCGAAATCGTCTACCACCTCGCGTCGCTTGGAAGCCGGGGGGCAGGGGCCCCCGCATCAAACGTTGCCCAGCGGCTGCGGCTCAAGGTCCGCGTGCCTGGCGCCGATCCGCGCGCGCCAACTGTCGCGGCCGTGTGGCCGGCTGCCGCCTGGGCCGAGCGCGAAGTCTTCGATCTCTTCGGCATCGTCTTCGACGGTCACGGCGACCTGCGACGCATCCTGATGCCGGACGATTGGGACGGCCATCCACTGCGGAAGGACTATCCGGTACAGATTCGGAAAGCCGCGAAGACGGAGCAGCCGCTTCAGCTCTCGCCGGAGCAGTTTGCCGCGAACGTCCGGGGCGAGCGGGAAGGTTGATGGCGCCCGATGCAGACCGCGACGCGGTCGCCGCGGCGCTGGCGGGCGCGATCTCGGCGCACGAACGCGTCCGCGCCGGCGACCTTGCTCCCGTCGTCCGCGCGGCGCACGCGATTCGGTCGGCGCTCGACGCCGGTCAGGCTGTGCTGACGTGCGGCAACGGCGGCAGCGCCGCCGACGCGGAGCACTTCGCGGCGGAGCTGGTGGGGAAATTTCAGCGCGAGCGGAGTGGCTTTCGAGCGGTCGCGCTGACGGCCGACTCCAGCGTGCTCACGAGCGTGGGCAACGACTACGGGTTCGAGAACATCTTCGCCCGCCAGATTGAGGCCATCGGTCGCCGGGATGACGTTGTCGTCGGTATTTCGACGAGCGGCCGGTCGCCGAACATGGTGCGGGGTTTCGAGGCGGCGCGTGCCGCCGGCCTGACCACGATCGCGCTCACGGGCGGCGACGGCGGACCGCTCGGACGCGCGGCGGAGATCCACGTCAACGTGCCGGAATCGTCTACGCCGCGCGTGCAGGAGGTGCATCGGACCCTCCTCCACGCGATTTGTCAGCTCGTCGAGCAGGACGCAGGTTCCACATCCTGATGCCAGAACTGCGCACCGAGACGATGACGGTCAACATGGGGCCTCAGCACCCCAGCACACATGGAGTGCTGCGCCTCGTGCTCGAGCTCGACGGCGAGACCGTCGTGTCGGCCGACACTACGATCGGCTATCTGCACACCGGCATCGAGAAGACGGCCGAGCAGAAGCGATGGCAGCAGGTCATCCCGCTCGTCGAGCGGATGGACTACCTGAGCGCGCAATCGAACAGCCTGGCGTTCTCCCTCTCCGTCGAGACGCTGCTCGGTCTCGAGATGCCGGAGCGCGTCCGCGACATCCGTGTCCTCATTGCCGAACTGCAGCGCATCAACAGCCACCTCGTGTGGCTCGGCACGCACGGGCTCGAAGTAGGCGCCGTCTCCGTGATGCTCTATTGCTTCCGCGAGCGCGAGCTGCTCCTCAACATCAACGAGATGCTCGCCGGCTTCCGGATGTTTCCGAGCTACATCCGGATCGGAGGGTTGCGCGAGGATCTACCGACCGGATTTCACGACGCCGTTCGCGCCTTTCTCGACCGGCTTCCAGGCAAGCTCGATGAGTACGAGGGGCTGCTGACCCAGAACCAGATCTGGGTCAAGCGAACGAAGGATGTGGGGATCCTCTCCGGAGAAGACGCGGTCGCCTATGGCCTCGTCGGGCCCATCGCGCGTGCTGCCGGCGTGTCCTACGACGTTCGCAAGGCGTTCCCGTACCTCGGTTACGAGACGTACGACTTCGAGGTCCCCGTCGGCTCGAACGGCGACGTCTACGATCGATACCTGGTCCGGATGGAAGAAATGCGGCAGAGCGTCCACATCGCCAGTCAGGCGCTGGCGCGGATCTCGCCGACAGGCCAGTACGATATCGGGGACTACCGCATCGTTCCTCCGCCGAAAGATCGCGTCTACACCGAGATGGAAGCGCTCATCCAACACTTCCTCATTTACTCTCAGGGCTTCACGACGCCGGTGGGTGAGGCGTATGTGCCGGTCGAGGGACCGAGAGGCGAGCACGGCTTCTATGTCGTGTCCGACGGCACGAACCGTCCGTGGCGCGTCAAGTCTCGCGCGCCGTCGTTCTACGCGTGCCAGGCGCTGCCGAAGATGATTGTGGATGGACTGATCGCGGACGTCGTTGCCGTCATCGGCTCGACCGACGTTGTTATGGGGGATGTGGATAGATGACCTTTCATCCCCTGATCCCGTACGGCGAAGGCCAGCACGAGTCCACGCGCAAGACGGCGGAGATGGGTCCGCCGTTCGAGTACACGCCGGAGAACCGCGCGCGGCTCGAGGAGATCGCGAAGCGGTACCCGCCGGAACGTCGACGGTCCGCCATTCTACCCGCGTTGTATCTGGCGCAGCAGCAGCAGGGTTACATCTCCGGGAACGCGATGAAACACGTCGCGCAGGCGATCGGCTGCTCGGCCGCCGACGTTGAGGACGTCGTGTCGTACTACACGATGTTCTACACCAAGCGTCCCGGACAGTACGTGCTCAACGTCTGCCGAACGCTGCCGTGTGCTCTGGCCGGCGCCGAACGCGTGACCGAGGAGCTCGCTTCCAGGCTGGGCTGCGGTGCCGGAGAAACGGATGCCTCCGGAACATTCACCCTTATGGAAGTGGAGTGTCTGGGCGCCTGCGATCGGGCGCCTGTCGTCATGGTCAACGATCACTGGCACGAACGGCTCGATGCGGATCAGGCCGGGCGGCTGGTCGACGATCTTCGCGCGCGCGGCGAGGCGGCACTGTCCGGCTGCCATTTGAGAGTGGAGAAATGACCGCGCCCTTCGAGCCGATCCTGACGAAGCATGTCGGCGAGCCGAATTCGCACACCCTCGACTTCTACCTGAAGCACCAGGGCTACGAGGGGCTGAAGAAGGCGCTGGCGATGAAGCCCGATCAGGTGGTCGAGGTCGTCAAGGCGTCCGGTCTTCGAGGCCGCGGCGGTGCCGGGTTTCCGACCGGCATGAAATGGCAGTTCGTGCTGCGCGACTCGCCTCGTCCGAAGTACATCTGCTGCAACGCAGACGAAAGCGAGCCGGGGACCTTCAAGGACCACCTGCTGATGGAGCGGTACCCTCACATGCTGCTCGAGGGCTGCCTGATCGGCTGCTACGCCATCGGCGCGAAAGTGGCTTACATCTACATCCGCGGCGAGTTCTACCACGTGCAGGAGGTACTCGAGCGCGAGATCGAGGCGGCGTACAAAGCGGGTTACATCGGGAGGAACATCCTCGGCGCCGGCTTCGACTGCGACGTCTTCATCCATCGCGGCGCCGGCGCGTATGAGGCGGGAGAAGAGACGGCGCTTCTCGAGTCGCTCGAGGGGAAGCGCGCGCAGCCTCGGCTGAAGCCCCCGTTTCCGGCCGTCGCCGGTCTGTATGGCTGTCCGACCGCCGTCAACAACGTCGAGACGCTCTGCAACCTTCCACCCATTCTCGTAAACGGGGCGGAGTGGTTCGCGGCGCTCGGCCCGGAGAAGAACGGCGGACCGAAGCTGTATTGCATCAGCGGTCACGTGAAGCGCGCTGGGGTCTACGAGGCCTCGATGCACACGACCCTGAAGGCGCTCATCTACGATTACGCGGGAGGTCCGCCGGAAGGCCGCACGATCAAGGCTGTCATTCCCGGCGGATCGTCGGTGCCGATCCTGCTCGACAATCAGCTCGACATCCCCGCGAGCTTCGACGGCGTTCAGAAGGCCGGCTCGCTCCTCGGTTCGGCCGGCATCATCGTGATCGACGACTCGACCTGCATGGTCTGGGCGGCCGAGAATCTGCTGCACTTCTATCGACACGAGTCGTGCGGCAAGTGCACGCCGTGCCGCGAGGGCACCGACTGGCTGCACAAGATTCTCCAGCGCATCGAGCGCGGAGAAGGGGACCTGCGCGATCTCGATCTGCTCGAAAACGTCAGCCTCAACATTGCCGGCAAGACGCTGTGTGCCTTCGGCGACGCCGCCGTCACTCCGGCGCTGACGACGCTGAAGTATTTCCGGAACGAGTACGAAGCGCACATCCGCGAAGGACGGTGCACGTTACCGGCTCCGTGGCGACGGCGCGCCGCCTTGGTCCACGCTCACTGATGGATCCCGTTCTGATCGCCCGCGTAGGCCTGATCGGCTTCGTGTTCGTGATGCTGCTCAGCTCGGCTGCCGGGCTCGTGTACATGGAGCGCAAGGTCGCGGCCTGGGTGCAGCAGCGCTACGGTCCCTACCTCGTCGGACCGTACGGCTTGCTCCAACCGCTCGCGGACATCGTCAAGCTCCTGATGAAGGAGGAGCTCCGCCCGAAGGCGGCCGACGCACTCCTGTTTGCCGCGGCGCCGGTCCTCTCGGCAACCGCAGCGTTCGCGGCCTTTGCCGTGGTTCCGTTCGGAGCGCGGACCACGTTCTTCGGCCTGCTGGACGAGCCGATCGGGCTGGAGGTCACCGACGTCAACGTGGCGATGCTGGTCATCTTCGCCATTACGTCGATGGGCATCTACGGGATCGTTCTCGCGGGCTGGAGCTCCAACAGCAAGTACTCGCTGCTCGGAGGGCTGCGCTCGGCGGCGCAGATGATCAGTTACGAGCTGTCATACGGTCTGGCGCTTGCGTCGATCATCGTCCTCGCCGGCTCGCTGTCGCTTCGCGAGATCGTCGACCAGCAGGCCGGTGCCTGGTTCGGGTTCCTGCCGCGCTGGTACGTGTTTCTGCAGCCGGTCGGCTTTGCGGTGTACATGATCGCCGGCATCGCCGAGACGAACCGTGCGCCTTTCGACTTTCCGGAAGCGGAACAGGAGCTGGTCGCCGGGTATCACACCGAATACAGCAGCATGAGCTTCGCCATGTTCTTCCTGGCTGAATACGTCAACATGGTGACGGTGTCGGCGGTGGCAACGAATCTGTTTCTCGGCGGGTGGCACGGGCCGCTGCTGCCGGAGTGGCTCGGCTGGGTCTGGTTTCTCGCGAAAGTGTTCGTGCTGCTCTTCTTCTATATTTGGATGCGCTGGACGCTTCCGCGCTACCGCTACGACCAGCTGATGGCGTTCGGGTGGAAAATCCTGCTGCCCGTAGCGGTCGTGAACTTGTTGATCACGGCGGCGATTGCCATAGCGTCATGGACTTGATCCTCTTCTATTCGTTCGCCGCGGTCGCTGTCACCGCATCGCTGCTCGTGATCGGCCAGCGCAACCCGATGTACAGCGTCCTGCTGCTGATCGTTTCGTTCGGCGCGCTCTCGGGCCTGTACGTCCTGCTCGACGCGCCGTTCGTGGCGGTGACGCAGATCATCATCTACGCCGGCGCGATCATGGTCCTGTTCCTGTTTGTCGTGATGCTGCTGAACGTGCCGCGGGAGGAGCCGCCGCCGCCGGGCCTGCTCGGGTCCGGGCGCGGCCGCGTCGTGGGAGGGGTCCTGGCGGTCGCGCTCGGCGCCGAACTGATCTGGGCGCTGTCTCGTGTGCGTGAAACCTGGTTTTCGGGAGCCGAAGCCTCGCCCTCTCTCTCGTCGGTGCGGGACATCGGCGTGGCGCTGTTCACGAAGCACGCGCTCGCGTTCGAGGTGACATCGATTCTGATCCTGGTCGCTATGGTCGGGGCCGTCGTGCTCGCACGCAAGGAGTCGCCGTAGACGTCATGCCGGCGCTCAGTCACTTTCTCGTGCTGTCGGCAGTGCTCTTCGCAATCGGCACGGCGGGTGTGTTCCTGCGGCGCAACCTGATCACGATCCTGCTGTCGATCGAGATCATGCTCAACGCCGTCAATCTCACGTTTGTGGC